>CAZKLI010000109.1:0-5717 GCA_964553575.1 uncultured Chromatiales bacterium | reverse complement strand
GCGCCTGTGGCACATTCACTACCCCCTCGTCGGCGGCGGACGGCTGACGGTCTCGACGACCCGCCCCGAGACCATGCTCGGCGACACCGCGGTCGCGGTGCACCCCGACGACGAACGCTACCGCGACCTCGTCGGGCGACGCGTGACGCTGCCTTTGGTCGACCGCGAGATACCGGTCATCGCCGACGACTACGTTGACCCCGAATTCGGTTCAGGCTGCGTCAAGATTACCCCGGCGCACGACTTCAACGACCACCGGGTCGGACGCCGCCACGGGCTTGAAACAATCAACGTGATGAACCCGGACGCGTCGCTGAACGAACGCGCCCCCGCGCCTTACCGCGGACTCGACCGCTACGAAGCGAGAAAACGCATCGTCGCCGATCTCGACCGGCTCGGCCTGCTCGATAAAGTCGAAGACCGGCGCATGACGATACCGCGCGGCGACCGCAGCGGCGCGGTGATCGAGCCGTACCTCACCGACCAATGGTTCGTGCGCACCGAATCCCTCGCCGAGGCGGCGAAACAAGCGGTCAACGACGGGCGCGTCCGCTTCGTGCCCGACAACTGGCGCAAGACCTACTTCGAATGGATGAACAACGTCGAGGACTGGTGCATCAGCCGCCAACTGTGGTGGGGGCACCGCATCCCCGCGTGGTACGACGAGCAAGGCGAGATTTACGTCGCACGCTCGGAAGCCGAAGCGCGGCGAAAGCACGGGCTTGATGAAACGTGCGAGCTGCGCCGCGACGAAGACGTGCTCGACACTTGGTTCTCCTCGGCGCTGTGGCCGTTCTCGACGCTCGGCTGGCCCGACGAAACCCCTGAGCTCAAGACCTTCTACCCGACCAACGTGCTGGTGACCGGCTTCGACATCATCTTCTTCTGGGTCGCGCGGATGATCATGATGGGTGTCGAACTCACCGACGAGACGCCGTTTCACGAAGTCTACGTGCACGGGCTGGTCAGGGACGCGCAAGGGCAGAAGATGTCGAAATCAAAAGGCAACGTGCTCGACCCAATCGACCTGGTGGACGGCGTGACCCTGGAAGCGCTGGTCGAGAAGCGCCTGTCGGGCCTGATGCAGCCCCACCTCGCCGAACGAATCGAACGCGACACGCGCAAGCATTTCCCGGACGGAATTCCGGCGTACGGCACCGACGCGTTGCGCTTCACTTTCGCCGCGATGGCGACGACCGGGCGCGACGTGCGCTTCGACCTCGGACGCATCGAGGGCTACCGCAACTTCTGCAACAAACTGTGGAACGCCGCACGGTTTGTGACGATGTGCTGCGAAGGGCGCACGGACGCCGGCGAAGCCGACGAAGCGCAAGCGACGGCTTACGACCGCTGGATCCGCCACCGCTTGAACGCACTGACCGCCGAGGTTGCACGCCACCTTGCGGGCTACCGCTTCGACCTTGCCGCCGCCGAGCTTTATGAATTCGTCTGGCACGACTTCTGCGACTGGTACCTTGAACTGAGCAAGATCGTGCAAGCCGGCGCGGACAAGCAAATCAACCGCACCTGCCTGGTCGAGACGCTCGAGACCATCCTGCGGCTCCTGCATCCGATTACTCCCTACGTCACCGAAGAACTCTGGCAGCAGATAAAGCCGCTGACCGGCTTCGACCAAACGACAATCCAGCAACGCCCCTATCCCGCACCAAGCGAGACCGGCGCCGACCCCGAAGCCGAGCAGGACGTCGCCCGGATGCGCGAAATCGTCGTCGGGCTGCGGCGCGTGCGTTCGGAACTCGACCTGCCTCCGGGCAAGGCGCTGCCGGTGATGATCCAGAACTGGCGCGACGCCGACCGCGAACATTTCGAACGCCACCGCGACGCCGTCGTCTCGCTTGCGGGCGTCGAGAACGTCGAATGGCTCGCACCCGACGCGCAGCCGCCGCAGGCTTCGATCGCGCTGGTCGGCGAGATGAAGCTGCTGGTGCCGCTTGCGGGACTGATAGACGCACCCGCCGAAATCGCACGCCTGCAAAAGCAGATAGCCAAGATGCAAAAACAAGCTGAAAGCGCGCAGACCCGCCTCGACAACCAGGACTTCATGCGCAAAGCGCCGCCCGAAGTCGTCGCGGCGCAACGCGAGAACCTCAGTAACTGTCAAGCGCAAATCGCGAAACTCAACGAGCAGATCAGCGTGCTTGAGGGGCTCTAGGGCGAGAAAAACTGCCGCGCACAACGCGTGCTGAAATCTGTCCCCCAGCAATCAGGGTTCCATACGCAAAACGCCCCTCGAAGTGTCCGCAGCCTAGAGAAAAATTAGCAACCGCCAAACGTGTCCTTTCTACCTATTTGGACATGGCTAATTGGGAGCAGGCGGTAACGTTGGTATGATTTGCGGCTTTTGTTTAGCCCACATTTTTCCCTCATCGCCAACGTTACTGGCAACAAATTTTACGGATGGACCATTCTCAAAAATTAGGGTCATCAGATGATATGCGGTTAGGACATGGTCTTGAAGATATTGGTCTCTTTCAAGAAATTCCATCTTTATCCCGTATTCCATAAGCTTTTCTGCTCCGATTCTCTGACCGTGAACGTGAACTTTATCGCCCTCTTCATTATCTTCAGCGTTAAAATAAGCTGCTATTTCATCAGCTTTTTTGTTCCTTTCCTTTTCATCACTTATCTCTTTCAGCATTCTTTTACTGAGCCATTTGCTCATCAACTCCTTGCTGTACGACAAAGCTTTCTGGGCATCTATAACAAGTGAAGGCCCCATACTCTGCAGAACAGGCGCCCAAAGATGCGCCAGCTTTAGGTCATTCCCAATGTCTTTTCTTGCCTTGTCGAACGCCTCTTGAATCGCCCTAGCTGAGTATGTGTTATTGCCAATAATAAACTGAGGGTCGATCGGCCCAAGCTGGCTCGGTTTGCCAAATATCAAAAGATCGCCCGCAAGACTTATCATTGACCCGGCGGACATTGCCAAGTAGGGCACAATCACCTCAATGTGGTCGAACTTGGAATGCAAATACTCTACTATGCTCTCGGTGGCGTACGGGTCTCCTCCTGGGGTGTGAAGTATCAGTACAAGGCCCTTATCCGTCGGCGCCCCGTAAAGCGCGTTCATAAACCCATTGGCGTCTTCCCTTGAGATGAGGGTGTCAACGTCAGAAGATTTTTGCAGGAAAGCAGACGCGTAGAAAATAACAACTGCATCTCTACGGCGCTCCGAAATATTAGCCAAATGCTCCTTTAGTCGACAATCAAGCCAACGAGGGTCACTTCTATCCTGTAACTCCTTAAGAATTTCACTCCAAGAAGACAATGAATTACTCTACTTTGCTATTTATATAAACCGTATTTGTTGTCAGAGGGTGTTCCAAACTTGGAGGCTGATAACGTACTGTTTCTTCCTCTCTTTGAATCGGCAACTTGTTAAGCTCGCCAAGTTCCACATACCTCTGGTATTGTTTCTTGACCTTTTCCAAGGTCTTCAAGTAGTCATCTGAAACTGTTTTTTTTGTTTCATGTTTTTTTGACATAAGGGGGAAGCCTCTAGCAGAAAGCTGAAGTTTGATAGAAAGCTGGATTTTGACATACATACATCAAAAATTTCAAGTTTTTCACCCAAAATTAAATACTGGTTTTGGTGGACTTTTACCCGGTTTCAACGAGAAAATCAGTATATCTGGTGCTTAATCTAGTCTTTAGGTGGATACTTGAATTTTTCGACAATCCTGGGTTCAGCTCCGGCTCGCTCAGAAAAACGATGGGCGGTTGCCTTGTCGGCGCAACGTATCCCGGCTGAGGGCGGCCGTTGCAGGTGCAAAGTACTCATCCCCTCGAAGCTCGGCAATGATAAAAGTGCGCGACCGCTCCGAACGGCCGCCTCACCCTCTTGAGCGGCGGCGAGCGGCGCCAACGCCTCAATTCGTAAAGTTGCCGGCGCTGAGAAGCTTGCGGTAGCGCGCTTCAAGGAGCTGCTCGGTCTCCATCGCCTGCAGGCTTCCGAGCCGCGCCGCCAAAGCGTTTCTCAGCAACGAGCACAGCTTCGGAAAATCACGGTGGGCGCCGCCCAGAGGTTCGGCGATGACCTCGTCTATCAGGCCGAGCCGCTTGAGCCTGTCGGAGGTGATGTTGAGTGCGGTCGCGGCGACCTCGGCCTTATCGGCGTTCTTCCACAGAATCGCGGCGCACCCTTCGGGGGAAATCACCGAATAAGTGCTGTATTGCAGCATCATCAGGCAGTCGGCGACGCCGATTGCAAGCGCCCCGCCCGAGCCCCCCTCGCCGATGACCACGCTGATGATCGGCGTCTTCAGCTGCGACATCAGTTTCAGGTTCTCCGCGATCGCTTCGCTTTGCCCGCGCTTCTCGGCGTCCACGCCCGGGTAAGCGCCCGGCGTGTCGATGAACGTCAGCAACGGCAGGCGGAAGCGTTCGGCCATCTTGAACAAACGCCGCGCTTTGCGGTAACCCTCGGGTTTCGACATTCCGAAGTTGCGCCTGATTTTTTCTTCGGTGTCGCGCCCTTTTTGATGACCGACGATTGCGACCGGCGCGCCGTTGAAACGCGCAATGCCGATGACAAGAGAAAGATCGTCGGCGAACTGACGGTCGCCGTGCAGCTCCTCAAAGTCGGTGAACAACGCCTTGACGTAATCGAGGGTGTAGGGGCGGTTCGGGTGGCGCGCCAGCTGCGCAATCTGCCACGGGGTCAGGTTGGAATAGACGTTTTCCTTGAGTTTGTTGCACTTGCTTTCAAGGTTACGGATCTCATCGTCGAGATTGACCATCCCTCCGGCGGCGGAAGCGCCGTCACCCGACATCCGCCGCAGTTCAGACAATTTGGTCTCGAGTTCGGCAATCGGGCGCTCGAACTCAAGGTAGTCGAGCGCGTTGCCCGCCGTCGTCGCGGATCCGCCCCCGCTTTCGCCGTTTTCATCCATGGGCGGATTCTACCTTACCCGCGCGTCGTCGAACGATGCGGCTTGCGCGAAACACGTCACCGTCGCCTTCAATAAATCAGGCGCACGTCCTCTATTCCGTCAAGACGCTTGATGCAACGGAACAGCTTGTCGCAGGGCCTGACTCGCCAATTCTCCCCGAACGTCATCTGCGCCGAAGCATCGGTCTTCTTGACGTGCACTTGCACCGGACATTTGCCGTCGGCGACGAACGGTCGGAGCGAGGTCTTGAGCACGTCCGAAAAATCGGCCGAGAGCGTCGAGACGTCGAGATCGATCGCCAGCGACTTCGCGAACTTAAGCCGTGCTTGCTCAAGCGTCATAACCCACTTTGCGTACCAGCGGCTGGTCTCGCGCACCGAGTCGAAAACCTTTCTTCCCCCGACGATCACCACGCCTTCTTCCGACAACAAGCCGCTGTAGGCTTGATAGTCATGGTCGAACATGCTGAACGTGACGCGTTGCCCGCCGTCGTCGAGCGTGAACGACGCGCCGCGCGTGCCCTGCCGCCAGCGCTTGATTGAAGCGATGACGCCGGCGAACTGGTGCATCGGCGCGCTGTCGCGTTGCCCTTTGAAAGCCGGAATCTTGACCTCGTCGCTCAAGCGGTGCTTGGTCATCCGTTCGAGTTCCGGGGCAAGCCGGGCGGCGGGGTGTTCGCTCAGGTAAAAGCCGAGTATCTCTTTCTCCGAACGCATCAGTTCCGCGCGCGAAGGCTTCTCGCCCGACGGCGGCGGAATCTCGGACGCCCCGCTCTCCTCGTCGTCGCGCGTGCTCCCGCCGAAC
>CAZKLI010000108.1:0-3002 GCA_964553575.1 uncultured Chromatiales bacterium | reverse complement strand
GCGAACAACACGATCGCGGCAATCAAGGTGGTGACGTTGGCGTCCGCAATCGTTGAAAGCGCCTGGCGGTAGCCCGAGTCTATGCTTGCCTGCGCCGACGCGCCCGAATTCAACTCCTCGCGGATGCGCTCGAAAATCAGCACGTTCGCGTCCACCGCCATACCGACGGTCAGCACGATGCCGACGATCCCCGGCAAGGTGAGCGTCGCGCCGGGTATCAAGGAAATCACCGCGATAATCAAGACGATGTTCAACGTCAGCGCAAGGTCGGCGAGCAGGCCGAACACGCGGTAGTAAATGCCCATGAACAGCACCACCAACAAGAACGCGAAGATAATCGAACGCGTGCCGCGGCGGATGTTCTCCTTGCCCAGACTCGGCCCGACCGTCCTCTCCTCGACGATCTCCAGCGGCGCGGCGAGCGCACCCGCGCGCAAAAGCAACGCGAGACGGCGCGCTTCGTGGGTGCCGTCGAGACCGGTAATCTGAAAGCGCTTGCTCAGCTGCTCCTGAATCTGGGCGACGCTGATGACTTCCTCGATCGTGCGCCTGCGTCTTTTGATCTCGTCGTCTTCACCGAGATAGGTCTCGACCTTGTTCTCGATGAACACCACGGCCATCATGCGCTTGACGTTCTTGCCGGTCACCCGGCTGAAAGTGCGCGCACCCTTGGCGTCCAGGGTGATGAACACCGCGGGCCCGCCGCGTTCGCCGTCGATTCCGGACGCCGCGTCGATGATACGGTCGCCGGTCAGCATCACGCTTTGCTTAAGCAACACCGGATTGCCGTCACGTTGATGGTAGAGGCGCGTGCCGAGAGGGACGCGCCCGGTTCTCTCGGCTTTCACCGGGTCCTCGCTCTCGGCGACCATGCGAAACTCAAGCGTTGCGGTCGCGCCGAGTATCTCCTTCGCCCTTGCGGTGTCCTGCACGCCGGGCAACTGCACCGAGATGCGGTCCCGCCCCTGGCGGGTCACCACCGGTTCCGCGACGCCCAACTCGTCAACGCGCTTGCGCAGGGTCAATATGTTCTGTTGCACCGCGTAACCGACGACTTCCTTGACGTGCTCCTCGCTGAGCTTGACCGTAAGAAGAAACCGCTCCGGGCTTGCAGACTGCGCGACCGTCAACTCTCCCGGATAACGCCGGGCGAGGTGACCGGCGGCCTTGTCCCTGTCCGCTTCCCTGCTGAAATCAAGCAGCAACGCTTCACCCTTAACCGACAGGTCCCGGTAACGAATCTTGTTTTCCCGGAATTCGGCGCGAAAATTGTCAAGGTACGCGCGCAGCGACTTCTTAAGCGCCGCTTCGACGTCGACCGACAGCAGAAAATAAACGCCGCCCCTGAGATCGAGCCCCAAGTTCATCGGGCGCGCGTTCAACGCCGCCAGCCATTCGGGCGTCGCCGACGCGAGGTTGAGGGCGATGGTGTAGCGCCCCGCCAGATCTTTCTTAATCAAGTCCACCGCGCGCAGCTGCGCTTCGGGCTGATGAAAGCGCACCAGCACGTTGCCGGTCTCCTCGGTCTCGACGGCTTTGTAGGGCAAACCGGATTTATCGAGCAGGCGCGTCAGGCGGGCCGGGACGTTCGCGTCCACCGCGCCGTCGGGGTCGGATATCTGCACCGCCGGGTCGGACGGGTAAGCGTTGGGTAACGCATAAACCACCGCTGCGACCGAGACCGCGGTAATCAGCAGATATTTCCAGAGCGGATACTGATTCGGCATAAACAAGCAAACGCCGCTTCAACTGTGCTTGATCGTCCCTTTGGGCATTACCGAGGAAACCGACTGTTTCTGCACTTTGATCGTAACGCCGTCCTGCACTTCGAGGGTGACGAAACTGTCGCCGACGTCGGTGATTTTGCCGAGAATGCCGCCGGAAGTGATGATCTCGTCGCCTTTGGTCAACGACGAAAGCAGGTTTTTATGTTCCTTGGCGCGTTTTTGCTGCGGGCGAATCAGCAGAAAATACATGATCAGGAAAAATATCCCGATCATTATCAGCAACTGCATCCCCCCGCCCTGCTGGGCCTGCTGCGCCCACGCCGGAGAAATGAGAAAATCCATTGCGCTTGTCATCAGAGTTTCTTGGGCGTCGAATTGAATCGCTTGCCGAAGCCATTATGACATATTCCCTCAATCGCCGGCGCCGTCCACGGTGTTTTCCCGGGCGGCGTAAAAAGACGCCGCGTATTTTTCGACCTCCCCGGCGAAAATCGCCGCGCGCACCTCCCTCATCAGCTCGGCGTAATAATGCAAATTGTGCATCGTATTCAGGCAAGCGCCGAGAATCTCCCCGCAGTTGTCAAGATGGTGGAGATACGCGCGGCTGAAACGTCGGCAGACGCAGCAGACGCAGCCGTCGTCAACCGGGCGTTGGTCGTTGCGGTATCTCGCGTTCCTGATGCGCAGCAGGCCGGTTCGCGTGTAGAGGAAACCGGTGCGGGCGTTGCGCGTCGGAATCACGCAGTCGAACATGTCAACACCGCGCAGCACCGCGGCGACGACGTCCTCGGGCCGCCCGACGCCCATCAGGTAACGCGGCCTTTCCCGCGGCAACAACGGCACGGTTGCTTCAAGCGTCGCCAGACGCTCGGACTCGCTTTCTCCGACCGCGAGCCCGCCGATTGCGTAACCGTCGAACCCGACGTCCGTCAGCGCGGCGACCGAACGCGCACGCAGCTCGGGATAAACCCCGCCTTGCACGATGCCGAACAACGCCGAAGACGAACCGGCGTGCGCTTCCTTTGAACGCCGCGCCCAGCGCATCGAACGCAGCATCGATTCCTCGGCTTGACCGTAAGCCGCCGGATACGGCGTGCACTCGTCGAACGCCATTGCGACGTCAACGCCGAGGCGTTCCTGAATCTCGATCGAGCGTTCGGCGTCGAGCCAGACCTCGGCGCCGTCGTAAGGCGCGCGGAAACGCACGCCTGATTCGCACGCCTCGCTCGCGCCGGCGAGGCTGAAAACCTGGAACCCGCCCGAGTCGCTCAGGAT
>CAZKLI010000107.1:0-5682 GCA_964553575.1 uncultured Chromatiales bacterium | reverse complement strand
CTTCTTCGACGATCTTGCGCTCGGGCGAATCCTCAAGCAACACCGGATTCGTGTTGTTGATATGTATGTAAATCTTCCTTTTGACCGCAACGTCCCGGAAAGCCGCGAGAGAACCGTCTTCACCGTCCATGTTGATATGCCCCATCCTCGCGCCGGTCTTGTGCCCGACGCCGGCAATGATCATCTCGTCGTTGCGGAATAAAGTGCCGTCGAAAAACACCAGGTCGGCGCCGTTGAACCGTCTCTTGAGATCATCGGTCAAGGACGCGCAACCGGGAACGTAATAAATCTCGCCGCCGCGGTCGAGGTCGCGAACGCACAAACCGATGGTATCGCCCTCGCGGGTGCCGAAGTCCGCTCCTTGGCTTTCGTCCTCCATGAACAACGCAACCTTGCCCGGCACTGCGAAAGGCTCGATTTCGAGGCCCAGCGACCCGCCTTCGACGTTGACCGCCTCGAAAGGGGACGACAAGGTGAACGTGTTGCGCTTGACGTATTCCGGGTTGAGCACGTTGAAAATCGAGTTGTTCGACAGGATCGCCTGCACCCGGTCGGAAGCATAGACGCGGAAAGGTTCGCTTTCGCGCATCGTCAGCAGGCCGGCGACGTGGTCCACGTCGCCGTTGGTCAACACCACGGCTTTGACCGGGCTGCTCCTAAGTCCCTCGCGCGGATGCAACGCCTCGGTTTGGTTGATCTGCTGGCGCAAGTCCGGCGAGCAGTTCAGCAGGATAAAGTTTTTGTCGTCTGAGGTGACGGCGACCGAAGACTGGGTTCTCGGTGAAATCCGGCCGCTGCCGCCTCTTGCAAGACGGCAATGTTCAGAATTGCAGTTCCATTGAGGGACGCCCCCTCCTGCGCCGGCACCGAGAACGATAATGCGCATGGGGGTTACATCGGAAATTAAGTGGAAATTAAGTCTGACCCTCTCCGGCGGTATCAGGCCGGCGGTGTCAGAAAGAGGTTGTGGCGGGCTTCAGATAGATAAAACGGCTGCGGGGCATGACGCCCCGCAACCGGGTAGATAGATGATTAGGAAATTTCCGCGCAAGCGTAGCAGTTGATTTCCATGCCAACCGCGGTTTCCGTAATCAAAGGTTTCTTCCACTCTTTCATGGTTGATTCCTCCGGTTAATGTTAGCCTAACATTTCTCTCTTCCGGGCTATCGAAATACCCCCTCGGAGAGAGGTATATTATTGCTTCGCAGAAACGTAAAAACAAGGGCTTATTGATGATATTTTTGCATGTAGGATATGTAAAAACGCTATAAAAACCGCGGCAAATCAACAAAAAACCCGACACTCCAGCCTGCCGCGAATACACCCTCCGATTGCCCTAGATCTCCCCCGGGATTCCCCCCGATCGCCGGGTAAACACCACGCCCCCAAAGTACTTTTTCGGGCGCCTTTCCGGCGAGAGAGTCAAAAGCAGCGAATCTCGGCTTCGGCCTGCGCCGCCTTGAGCTTCTCGACCGACTTTCTCACCCACTCGACGTCACGGAACATCGCGGTTCGCTCGCCGGACAGCAGCCTCATCCTCAACGTGGTTTCGGCATCAACGTATTCGTCGTAACTCATCAGTTCCGCGATGGCGTCCACCGCGCAAGAACATTGGATAAGCATGATTTCTGACTGTCCGTTGCTGCTCATGCAAGCGAATACGTACTCGGCGCGCGCCCGGGTCGGGAAGTCGTTGGCCACCGCAGGCGGGGAAAACGAAAACACCACCGGAATCAAGGTCAAGACCGCCGCAAAGCTTGTTTTCCTGTCGTGTATCGTCATGAGTCGGCAAAGCTCCTCTTACTGCTTCGTTTCCGCCGGTTCGAAGCGATTGAACGTTATTTGAGTGCGTTCCAGAGGTTTGTCGCCGGGCTTTTCTCCCGGCACCAACGTCGAAATGCTGTATATGTAGCCGGGAATTGATTCGATTAGTATAAACTCATAGCGCTTGCTGAAGTGGTTTTCGTATCTCTTATCCCCTCGCTTGCTCGTCAGAGGATCAAAGAACACCTTGTCTCCTTTCAGTTCGCGCCCTGCGTGGCGGACGGTAACCTCCTCGCTGCGCGCACCGACGCGCATTGCACCACGCAACAAGCTGCGGTAATAGTGATGTGACACCCCGCTGGCGACGCCCATCTTTTCCACGTCCCATTGCAGGAAATACATAATCAGCGGGTTGGAGTGAAAACCCGGGACGTCGTTGAATTCCCTGCGGTTAGCGCCGCTGAGGAACTCGGTGCTCAAATCTTTCGCGCCGTTTTCATCGATCCGATTCACCGTCAGCGTCACCTGGTCCTCCATCTCACCGCTTATCCGGCCCGATTGATGAAAATCGTAGTGCAACACACCCGGCGAAACGACGTTCTTGAGATGTTGGGTGCCGAACAGCAGCAACTGCTCCTTGGTGTATTTACCTTCGTCTTGGGCCGGGGCCTGCGGCGCAACCAGCACCGTGACCACCCACGCAATCAACCAAACCGCGCTGCGTTTCTTCATTGAACAATATCCTCGAATTCGGGCATCTTGACCGGAGTGCTGCGTTCGAGCCGATAACCGTGCAATTCCCACTCGTCGGTCCCGCCCGGAAACCAATAGACGTTCTGATAACCCAACTCAAGGGCACGCTTGGCTGAATTCCACGACATCCAGCAATCAATCAAGCAATAAAAGACCAGAGGGCGGTGTATGTTCTCGGCGGTCAGGCGGTCGAGATTCTCGATGAAATACTTTTCAAACACCGGCGAGATATCGCCGTCGCCGACGTTCGGCAACCACACACTGCCCGGCAGATTCTTTCGCGGCGGCGGACGCCACAAGCGGTCGGGCGGGAAATCGGGCGGCTTGCGCATCGCCGGCAACACGTCGATCGGAACAACGTCGGGCTCGCGTTCGATCAAGGCGTGCAACTGCTGCGCGTCAACCACGGTCGCGCCGCGCAACGTCGCCGGCACCGGCGTCCTGTAATCGTCCATGCGGTATCCCTCGGGCTCCTCGATGCCGCCCGACGCGCGGGCGCAAACCGTCCAGGCCAGCGCCCATAAAAACATTGTCGCCCACGCACACCGGCGGTTTGTTTCGCTCGCGTTCATTATTCCACCACCAACGGGACGTCGTATTCCCTCAACAGCTCATCAATTTTTTCTTGATTTTTTCGTATCAGCTTGTTCAACTCGCGTTTCCACTTTATCTCGCCGCGCCGAACGCCCATTGTAATCTGATAAACCATGCGATGTTCTTCGCTTTCGTCGGCGGTCAGAGGCACGACCGCAAGCCGTGAACCGTGCCGCTTGTTCAGATAACCCGCCAACGGCCCCCACAACACGGCGACGTCGAGCTTGCCGGCGAGCAGGTCTTTGACAATCTGCTCGGCGGAAGAATCAACACGGGTGTCCACCATCAGATGGTAGGGGGCGACTTGCGTCATCAGGCCGTTCTCGAGCAGCAACCCGGTCGGCGGCGTGCCGGCGACCAAACCGATGCGCAACGTTTTTTCCTTCAACGTCTTGTCCGACAACGACGACAATTCAAGGCCGGAATCGGCGGGGTAAATCAGCACAAACACCGAGGAGTAATAAGGATTGGTGTTCAAGACCAGCTCGTGGGCCGCCGAGATGCCGATAATCAGGTCGCAACGCCGGGCGCCCAGCGTCGAGCGCACGAACCCCATGCTTTGCGGAAACCAGACGTAAGTCAGAGGAATACCGAGTTCGGCGGCGAGCAGTTCGGCAATTTTGTTCTCGAATCCTTCGCCGGAACGGTTCGAGTAAGGCAGGTTGTTCGGGTCAATGCACACGCGCAGGGTTGCGCGCTTCTCTATCTCGGTGCCTTCTTCCGCGGCGTGTCCCGCAACCGAAAAGAAAACTGCGGCCAGAAAACAACCGCCGGCGGCAAGCGCCCGCGCACAAACGCCGTGAGGAATCGGCAACGCCTCACGCCGCTGCGTGCGGCCGTTGCTCCGGTATAAGCGTGCGCGCGACGGCACGGAAAAAGCGGCGTCTGAAAGCTTGCTCAAAGCCTGCAAAAGTCTGCAAAAGTTTGCAACTGGGGGGAGCTCTGCAAAGCCCGCCGCCGAAAATTAGCCGCCTAAGCAGGCGTTGTCGCGCTCTTTCGCCGCCTCGGGCTTAGGCTGCTTCTTCGCCGGGCGGCCCTGGTCAAGCACTCCGTCGGCTCTTGCGGCCAGATAAGCGTAGATGTCGTCAACAAAACACATCACGTTCATGTTCGTCGCAAAAGAGGGCATGACGTTTTGAGCCGTCGCATCGACGTTGACCACGCCGTTGACCACTGTCTCCAAGTATTTCTCGTAGCCCAGCCGCTTGACGGATTCAAGAAGGTTCGGAGCGAACGAACTGCCGACGCCGGCCGGACCGTGGCAGACGTGACATTCGGCGTGATAGCGGCGGTAGCCGCTGAAAGAGTACCAGTCAATCCGGCCTTGGTCGTCGACGCTGTACGGTTTGTCTTCGGCTTTTGCGGCCTTGTCTCCGCTGCCTTGCGCGTTCGCCGGAACTAAAAGCACGCAACCCAGCAACGCCCAAAAAAAGCCGCAGCCGCCGACTATTGTTCGTTTGGTTCGTTTGGTTGGTTTTCGATGATTCATGGTTTTTATGCGGTTGAAAATACCTGAAATTGATCACTTAAAAAAGTACCCGGGTTGGCACTTGCGTGCGCCCCCGGGTACTGAATTGCAAGGAGCTCTCTTACTTTAACTTCAAATTAGAGAGAGAACACCGTCAGAACGCCGCCGAGGCGGGTGTAGTTTTCAAGATGGCGGTAACCGCCCACTGCACCCAGACCGTCGGTGTCTTTGGTCAGGCCGGCAGCCATGCCGATACCAGCCCATCCGCCGATACCCGACAGAATGGCGACGTATTGTTTGCCTCTGTGCTCGTAGGTCATCACGTTGCCGATGATGCCGGACGGGGTCTTGAACCTGTACAGCTCATCCCCGGTGTTGGCATCCACCGCCACGAGGTAACCCTCGAGGGTGCCGTAGAACACCACGCCGCCGGCGGTCGCCAGCGCACCGCTCCACACCGAGAACGGCTCCGGGATCGACCATACGATCTCGCCCTTCGCCGCGTCCCAGGCGATGAAGTTGCCGAGGTGGTCGGTGCCGTTGCCCAGCACGCGCCCGGCCGGGAACATGCTCAGGGTGGCGCCGACGTACGGCTGACCCGCCACGTACTCGACGTAGAACGGCTCGTAGTCCATGCACACGTGGTTGGTCGGCACGTAGAACAGGCCGGTGTCGGGCGAGAACGCGGCAGGCTGCTGGTCCTTGCTGCCGAGGGCGGCCGGGCAGACGTTGGTGGTGTTGACGTCCTCGCCGTGCCAGCGGGTGCTGTACCGCGCCACCACGGACGGCCGTCCGGTCTCCATGTCGACGTGGGTCGCCCAGTTCGTCGCCGGGTCGTACTTCTCCGCCACCAGCAGCTCGCCGGTCACGCGATCCAGGGTGTAGCCGAAGCCGTTACGGTCGAAGTGCACCAGGACCTTGCGCATCTCGCCGCCGATCTCGATGTCGGCGAGGATGCTCTCGTTGATGCCGTCATAGTCCCACTCGTCGTGCGGCGTCATCTGGTAGGCCCACCTGGCCATGCCGGTGTCGGCGTCACGCGCGAAGATGGTCATCGACCACTTGTTGTCGCCCGGACGCACCACCGGGTTCCAGGTGCTGGG
>CAZKLI010000106.1:0-5924 GCA_964553575.1 uncultured Chromatiales bacterium | reverse complement strand
CATCATCACCCACCACCACGCCGACCATATCGGCGGCGTTGCGGAATTGTGCGAAAGGTTTCCGGACGTCGAGGTCTATGCACCCGGCGACGAACGCATCGCGGGTGCGACGCGGACGGTCGGCGAGGGTGACCGGGTGCACGTCGCTTGCCTCGATTGCGATTTCGAGGTGATCGAAGTGCCCGGGCACACCGCGACGCATATCGCGTACTACGGCGACGGCAAGCTGTTTTGCGGCGACACCGTGTTTGCTTGCGGTTGCGGGCGTTTGTTCGAAGGCACTCCCGGGCAGATGCACAACTCGCTCGGCAAGGTCATGGCGTTGCCCGACGACACCGAGATTTATTGTGCGCACGAATACACGCTCGCCAACATCGCGTTCGCCAAGCGGGTGGAGCCGGACAACCCCGACCTGCTGCGAAGGGAGCGCGACGCGCGGCGCCTGCGCGAGCAGGGGCGTCCGACGGTGCCTTCAACGCTGGCGCTCGAGAAACGCACCAACCCTTTCTTGCGTTTCGACGAACCCGGGGTAATCGCCGCCGCCGAACGCCGTGCGGGGCATTCGTTGAGCGATGGCGCCGAAGTGTTCGGCGTCGTCAGGCGCTGGAAAGATCAGGGGTAGGGGCGAGAAGCCGGGTTGAAATAAAGTTCGGTCCGCTTGGGCGGTGCGGGTTTGCCGGACGAGCGGTTTATTTCTTGCTTCACCCTTGCTTTATCCTGGCCCAGCCGTCGCGCAAGGTGATCGTGCGGTTGAACACCGCCCCGGCGCTTTCGCCGTCAACGCAGAAATACCCCAGACGCTCGAACTGCCAATGCTTGCCGGCGGATGCCTGGACGAGCGAAGGCTCGACGCGGCAGTCCTTGAGCGTGACCAGCGACTCGGGGTTGAGGTGGGCGAACACCTCGTCGGCCGAGGGGTTCTCGACGTTGAACAAGCGGTCGTACAGGCGTATTTCGACCTTGCCGGCGTCGGCGGCCGAAACCCAATGGAGCGTGCCTTTGACCTTGCGCCCGTCGGGCGTGTTGCCACCGCGGGTTTGCGGGTCGTAGGTGCACAACAGCCTGACGACGTTGCCCTCGGCGTCTTTTTCGACTTCGCGGCAGGTGACGCAGTAGGCGTAGCGCAGCCGAACTTCGCGTCCGGGCGCCAAGCGGAAGAATTTCTTCTTCGGCGTCTCCATGAAGTCGTCGCGCTCTATGTAAATGACGCGTGAGAAAGGCAGTTTTCTCGCGCCCATCGAGGGGTCCTCGGGGTGGTTGGGGGCTTCGAGTTCTTCGCTCGAGTCCCGGGGGTAGTTTTCTATGACAACTTCAAGCGGCCTGAGCACCGCCATCGCGCGCGGCGCGTTGCGGTTCAACTCGTCGCGCACGCAGGTCTCGAACAAGTCCATCTCGATCCAGCTGTCTTTCTTGGTGACCCCGATGCGTTCGCAAAAGTCGCGGATCGCGGCCGGCGGGACGCCGCGCCGGCGCAGCCCCGAGATCGTCGGCATCCGCGGGTCGTCCCAGCCGGCGACGACACCTGCGTCGATCAGTTTCTTGAGGTTGCGCTTGCTGGTAATCGTGTATTTCAGTTGCAACCGTGCGAACTCTATCTGCTGCGGGTGGTGGACGTTCAACTGGTCGAGGAACCAGTCGTACAAAGGGCGGTGGTCTTCGAACTCGAGCGTGCAAAGCGAATGGGTGATGCCTTCGACCGAGTCCGACAGGCAGTGGGTGAAGTCGTAGGTCGGGTAGATGCACCAAGCGTCGCCGGTGTTGTGGTGGGCTACGTGGCGGATGCGGTAAATCACCGGGTCGCGCATGTTGACGTTGGGTGAAGCCATGTCGATCTTCGCGCGCAACACGTGTTCACCGTCGCGGCATTCGCCGGCGCGCATCTTGGCAAACAGCGCAAGGTTCTCCTCGACGCCGCGTTCGCGGTACGGCGAGTTGACGCCGGGCGTGGTCAGGGTGCCGCGCTGCTCGCGAATCCGGTCGGCGGACAAGCTGCACACGTAAGCCTTTTTGAGTTTGATCAGTTCGACCGCGTAGCCGTATAACCGCTCGAAATAGTCCGAGGCGCGGCACAGCCGGTCCCACTTGAAGCCGAGCCAGCCGACGTCGCGCTTGATTGCCTCGATATACTCGGCGCTTTCCTTTTCGGGGTTGGTGTCGTCGAACCGCAGGTTGCAAGCGCCCTTGAAGTCGCCCGCCAGCCCGAAGTTCAGGCATACCGCCTTGGCGTGGCCGACGTGCAAATAGCCGTTGGGCTCGGGGGGGAAGCGGGTATGGATTTTTCCGTCGTGCTTGCCCGTTGATATATCATCTTCGATGACGTGGCGGATGAAATTGGTCGGTGTCGGCTCACTGCTCATGGCGTCTGGCCCGTTGGGAAGACGCCATTTTACAGCATTATGATGTACCGTCAGCGCGACCGACGCGATGAAACAGAATAACTTGTTCGACGTGATTGCAATCAAGCGGGCGCTTGACGGCGCCGTTGCGCACCGAGTCGCGGCGTTGCACCTGCTTGAAGAGACCGCTTCGACGAACGAATATCTTTTGCACGAGGACACGGTTGACGCAGGCGGCGGAGACGCCGGCGCTCAATTCCACGCGTGCCTCGCCGAGACGCAGACTGCGGGCAGGGGGCGGCGCGGGCGCAAAGCCTGGTGTTCGCCGAGGAACGGAAACCTTTACTTGTCGGTGATGCGAGTCGGCCCGGTCGGCCCGGTCGGCCCGGGCGCGCCGTCGCGTTCGGCGTGGCTCGCGTTGACCGCCGCGGGCGAAGTCGTTTCGGCGCTGGTCTCGGCTTGCGGTCTCGGCGGCCCAGGTGAACCTGGCGAATTCGGGGTCAAATGGCCGAACGACGTTTATTGCCGCGGCGCGAAGCTGGGCGGAATCCTCGTCGAATCGAAAGGCGAACGTTGCGTCGCCGGTCTCGGGTTGAACGTCCATCCTCCCGCGGACGGTGAAACGGAGTTTGCGTGGGCGGCACTTGATCAGGTGTGCGGTGGAACACTCGACCGCGCGAGTCTCGCTGCGGCGATGATTGTCGCGGTTGTACGCGCTTTCGACCGCGTTGAGTGTGATTCGACCGAGACGCTGAGGCGCCGCTGGCGGCGGTACGACCTGCTTTCGGGCAGGAAGGTGACCGTGCTTACCGGCGACGCGGCGTTATCGGGCGTCGCCCGCGGCGTTGACGAGCACGGCGGTTTGCGGGTTGAACACGACGACCGGCGCGGGTTGCGCATCTATTACTCGAACGAGGTGAGCGTGCGGTGGTGAAGTTGCTGCTCGACGTCGGCAACAGCCGATGCAAATGCGCCGAGTACGACGCTGGCGCGTTGCATCATCATCCGCCGATGGTCATCCCTGAAACGGGCGACGCCGATGCGTGTTTGCCGGAAGGATTGCGGGGCGAAGTCGGCGCGGCGGCGGTCGCGAGCGTGCGCAGCGACGAGTTCAACCGTCGCTTGTCCGAAGCGATTGCAGCGCGCTTCAAGGTGCAAGCGACGCTGGTCAAGACCGAGCGCGCCGCCTGCGGGGTGACGACGGCCTACCGGCGCACCGCAAGCCTCGGCGTGGACCGTTTTCTTGCGTTGATCGGCGCTTGGCGCAGGGTCGGCGACGCCTGCGTGGTCGCCGATTGCGGTACCGCGGTGACGGTGGACGCAATCAACGCCGGCGGCGTCCATCAAGGCGGGCTCATCATGCCCGGGCTGCACCTTCTGCAAAGCAGTCTCTGCGCCGGCGCCGACCGCTTGTCGCCGCCGGGCGAAAGGCGTGAAGACTCCGGCGAGGGCGGGGAACAAGGCGAAAGCAATTTGTTTGCGCGCGACACCGACGCTGCAATCTCAAGCGGTTGCCGCACGATGTTCATCGCCGCGGTGCGCGACGCGATGCGCGAAATGCAGACGTTGCTCGGAGGCGACGCAACGTTGCTGACGACCGGCGGCGACGGCTCGCTCGCGGCGGGGCAAGGCGAGGGATTGCGATACCATCCGCACCTGACGCTCGAAGGTCTCGCCGCTTTTTGCGGGAACAATTGCGGCTGATTGAGAGCTTGTTTAGTATGGGCTGCGATGCCGGAGTAGCACAATGGTAGTGCAGCGCATTTGTAATGCGAAGGTTGGAGGTTCAAGTCCTTTCTCCGGCACCAGCCCGAAGACAACGGTTTCAACAAAATATTCGCAGGCGTGGCAACCCCGAAGACGATAAAAATATTCCTGGTCGGTGGCGAGCCCGATGGCCTGAGGACCGTCGATCTGAGCGGCTGGTCAGGCAAGTCGATCATTATTCCGAGAAACAAGCTCAAGGACGTCAAGGATCGCCCGGACTGCAACAAGCCGTCGGTTTATTTCCTGGTCGGCAAGGAAGACGAGGAGACGCCGACGGCTTATATCGGTGAGACCGAATCGCTGTGGAGAAGGTTGTACTTACATGCCCAGTCAAAAGAGTTTTGGATGACCGCGATCGCGTTTTTCAGCAAGGACGAGACGCTGACGAAAGCGTACGTGAAATATCTCGAAAGCCGGTGTATCCAGATTGCCGAACGAGCCGGAAGGTTCAGGTTGTTAAATACTGGGGGTTCGTCCTTGCCGAGCTTGCCTGAAGCGACCGTTGCCGAAGTGGAGGAGTTTCTGGAATATCTGAGACTGCTGTTGACCGCCGCCGGCTATCCGATTCTGCAGGAAGTCGTGCCCAGGGAACAGGCGGATACATCCGACCCGTTGCTTATTTGTCGCGGCAACAAAGGCGCAGAGGCCCAAGGCCGAGCGGTGAGCGAGGGGTTCGTCGTCTATAAAGATTCGACCGCGGCGGCCCATGTGGGTCCCACCCAAAAAGATCTTCGGAAGAGGCTCGACAAGTTGGAAGCCAACGGCGTCTTGCGCAGAAAAGACGACGCGCTTTACGTCTTCGTCAAGGATCATGTATTCAACAGCCCGAGCGGCGCTGCTTGCGCCGTTTTAGGACGCCACGCCACCGGCCCGAAAGAATGGAAAACCAAAGACGGGAAATCATACGCAGAAATCTACGGCCAAAACCAAACCGACCTTTCGTCGGATTCCTAAGGCTTCGCGTGTGTCGCGGCAATGTTTGACATCTGCGTAAGCGGAAGAACCGCACCGCGCAGAGACACTTTACGACTAGAAAGAGAAAGACGCCGGCTTAGCGCCGGTCGTTTCGATGTCGCCCAAGTATCAGAAATCAAGACAGCCGTTTTCGTCCGCGCCGATCGTTGGCGCTGTAAATCCGAATGGGGTATTCTAGGCGAGATGCGCGGCGGTGACCGAGACAGACGCCTGCGTTATTCATATTCTGAGCCCATGCAAACCGCTGATGACCGAGTACCGGGCCGTCGGGATTCCTGATGACGGCTGAGCTGGACAGCACTGCGAATTCAAATGAACCCGCGTCTTGGCGTTCGCGCAGGTGGTTCGTTCATCTCGCTCAATACGCCGTGGCCGGTGCGTTGGCCGCCGCTTGCGATATGGCGGTCTTCACCGTTTTGGTAAAAAGCTTCGGCGTCAATTACCTGATTTCAACTTTGACGTCTTTCATCGTCGGAACGGCGGTCAATTTCCTGATTTGTTTCGGATTCGTGTTTCGCCTGACCGGGCATTCGTGGGTCGTTGCATTGTGGCGGAAGCTGCTCTCAAGTCTCGTCGCGCTTGCGGTGAACCTTTTCATGATGTACCCGCTGGTGGACGGCTTGGGCTTTGGCGGGACACGCAGCGAGTTTTTTCTGTTCGACGGGCTCGTTATCGCCAGGGGCATAGCCATCGGCGTCAGCTTTCTGCTGAATTTCATCCTGACCAAATACTACGCTTTTAAGGATTATTGATTTGAAAGACGGCGTTTTTTTGAGGGTCATGACAACTCGGCCGGCCTTTTTCGGCGGAGTGTTGAAGTGGTTTCTTCCGGGAAGGGTGGTTGAC
>CAZKLI010000105.1:0-4825 GCA_964553575.1 uncultured Chromatiales bacterium | reverse complement strand
CGAAGACGGCGGTTGCGAGCACAATCAGCACCGCGAGAACCGCCGCCGGCTGACTGAGCCCGACCCATTCGGGCAGATGCTGCGCCCAGCGCCGCGGCACCGACTCGTAGCCGCTGACCAGAAAGCTGAACGAGAACGCGATCCCGCCGACGGTGAACAACCAGAACGCACCGGTGTCAATCGGCTTCGACGCCTTGTCCTGCCCGGCCATGTAGTACATGAACGCAAATATCATCGCGACCAAGCCGACGAGCAGGTACGTATGGAAATGTCCGGGCACCCACATCGTGTTGTGCATCACGTGATTGACCGCGATCGTTCCGTCAACGACCGCGGGTATCACGCCGACCGCCCAACCGAACACCGACAGGAACAGCAGCCGCGAGGTGACGTCCCACTGCATCCCCGAACGATAGACCAGCGTCAGCACGCCGAACGCGGTCACCAGGAGAATCGGAAAGCCGCTGAGGTAGGAAATCACCTGCCCGAGGACCAGCGCCCAAGTCGGCATCGCGAAGTCCATCAGCAGGTGATGCGGGTACACGATCAGCACCATGATCGCCGAGGCGGTCCACGCGGCGAGAAAGATCTTGGTGACCTTCCACGGGCGGTTGGCGTATTCGGGCAGGATCGCGTACACCGCAATGACCGCCTGATAAATCGTCGCATTGATGAAGACGTGGCCGAAGAAGTAAATCAGGTTCTTGGCGAGCAGCGCGTCCACCGCGAACTGCGGCATGAACAGGTTCACGAGCATCAGCACCAGCACCACCGCGGCGCCGAGGATGCCGGCGATGTTGACGATCAGCACCATCGTCGAGGCGACCACCGCGGGCGGCGGCGGCTCCTCGGTGCTTGAACCGAACAGTTGCGGCCAGCCGAGCCCTTTCGCGAGCGACCCGTATTTCCCGATGATCGCGCGGGCGACGTCCAGGTAAAGCAGCAGGAACCCGACCCCGATCGACAGGATGCCGAGCATGTAGGCCGCAGCGCCCGCCGTGCCCCAAGCGCCCATGCCGTGCGAAGGCAGCGGGAACAGGAACGTCCAGGCGCCGGCGAAGCCGCCGAGGAAAATCCCGCCGAGCACCAGCACGACGCCGAGCAGGAAGAACCCGAGGTTCGTCCACAGGATCGCGGTAGTGAGCTCGACGTGGCGGCGCAGGAAGTACCACAGCACGGCGCTGCCCGCGAGACCCGAGATGCCGACCATCCCCGCTCCGTGAGCGGTCATGATCTGGTAGAAGACGTCGGGGTTCACGCCGAACCACGCCGCCTGCCCCGCCCGCAGCACGAGACCGAAGATCATCAGCAGCAGATAGACCACGGCGGTAACGCCGAGGTAGGTCAAGACACCCGCCCGGGCGGCGGGCTGAATCGGTGAAACGGCTGTGTTCATGATGCGCTCCCTCTCATAAGTCACGGGGTGACGGTGAATTCGCTGATCATCACGTGATGTGCGAGCCCGCAATACTCAAGGCACATCAGCTTGTAAGCGCCGGGCTTGTCAAACGTCAGCTCAAGCGAGTTGGTGTAACCGGGCATCGCCTGAGTCTGCCCAATCAGGCGCATGTCGGGGTCATAGACGCCGAGGCCGTGGTTGACGTCGGCGGTGGTGACGTGAAAGACGACCGTCTCGCCGACTTTCGCTTGTTGTTTGCTCAGCTCCCAGTACCATTGGTAGCCCTTGACGTCGATCGCGACGGCGTCGCTCGAAACCTTTCCGCGGGTCGCCGCGTACGGCAAGTCCAGCGTGGTAACAATCGTAATCAAGATGCCCGCGACCACGAGCACCCAGAAGAGTTTTGAACGGAAAGCACCGGCTTTCGCTTGCGCCGGCGCGGGGTCATCAGCGCGCTTGCCAGCGTTGACGGCGACGAAGATAAAGAACGCCGAAACAATCGCCATGAGCACGGCGGTCACTACGAACACGGTGTCGTGGATCATCAAGCCACCTCCTTGAGCCTCCGCCCGGTGGAGAGTTCACCATAGCACTTGAGACGCCTAATTAATACGGCGGCTGCGGAATGTCAACGGCGGCGGCTTGCGTTCGGTGCGGAGCCGCGCCGCGCTTGCGGTACCGCGCCGTTTGCGGCGGGCGAAACGGGCTTCTCCCAAAAGTGATGTTCGACCGGGATGAGGTCGCGGCGGCGTACGCGTTCCGCCGAACGTGCATGATGAGGTACGTCATATATCCCCAAATTGCAAAGCCGACGTCGCGCCGACGCGCACGTTTCGCCGAGCGTGCAGCGAGACGTGCCGAGCGTTCAGGGAGCTATGCAGGAAAGTTCACAGCGAGGTGACGCCCCGGCTTCCCCATCAACTTGACGCTTCAACGCCCGGGGTAATATCGCCGACTCCACGTCCGGCAAACCCCGTTCCCGAAAACCGCCACCGCAACGTCAATGCCGACAACGGGCATGGATTCCAGCGAACCGCCCGTTCCCCAACTTCGCCGTATAAGTCCCTGCATTTACACGTTCTGCGCAAGCCGGTATAGTCCCGACACTCGCCTGAGCAACGCATACCAAAACGGATGTATCAAGAAACCCTCGACTATTTCGCGAACCTCGCGCGCAAAAAGACCGACGTGCTGAACGCCTCGCCCGCGGCGTTCATCGTCGGCTCGGTGATGGCCGGGGCGTACGTCGGCGCCGGCATCATCCTGATTTTCTCGGTCGGCGCGACCCTCGACCCCGCGTGGCAGAAGTTGATCATGGGCATCTCGTTCGGCATCGCGCTGACCCTGGTCGTCTTCGCCGGGTCGGAGCTGTTCACCGGACACACTATGTACATGATGATCGGCTGGCTGCAGCGCCTGACCACGCCGGGCGATCTCGCGAAAGTCTGGGCGGTGTCGTGGGTCTTCAACCTGGTCGGCTCGGTGGGGCTTGCGTGGCTGTTCGCCGCCGGGGGCGGCGGCGGCCTGCTGGCGGGCGCGCCGCTGTTGAACGAGATTGCGGCGTACAAGATGAACTCGCCGGCCGGCGACCTGATCGCACGGGCGGCGCTGTGCAACTGGCTGGTCTGTCTCGCGCTCTGGACCGCGGCGCGCACGGCCAGCGACGCCGCCAAGGCCATCCTGATCTTCTGGTGCCTGTTCGCTTTCATCGCGAGCGGGTTCGAGCACAGCGTCGCCAACATGACGCTGCTGTCGCTCGCGTTGTTCGGCGAACATCCCGAGACCGTCACGGTCGCCGGCATGGCCCACAACCTGCTGTGGGTCACCATCGGCAACGTCATCGGCGGCAGCGTGTTCATGGCGCTCGGCTACTGGAAAGCGTCGGGGGCGAAACGCCCCGCGGAGAAACCGGCGACCGAATCCGAGACGGCTCGCACGACCCCCGCGAAAAGCGCGGATTAAGCGGTTCTCTTCCCGCCCCTCTTACCATGAAAATTGGACGTGCCGCGTCCAATTTTCAGGGTAAAATTCTTGCATGATTCGCCGCGAGAGCCACACCAAAGCCGTAGAACGATTGATTGCACGCAACCCGGTCGTGGCCGTCATCGGCGCACGGCAGGTCGGCAAGACGACCCTTGCCCGTGAGATTGCCCAACGAGGAGCCAAACGAAGGAAAGGCGCCGTCCATTTTTTCGATCTTGAATCTTCCGCCGACCTGGCGCGCCTTGCCGACCCCCTGCTCGCGCTTTCGTCCTTGCGAGGACTCGTCGTGCTTGACGAGATTCAACGGCGCCCCAATCTTTTTCCGACCCTGCGGGTGTTGGCGGACCGTCCGAGACGCCCCGCACGTTTCTTGATTCTCGGCAGCGCGTCTTCCGATCTGCTGCGTCAAAGCGACGAAAGCCTGGCCGGACGCATCGCCTACTACGAGCTGCCGGGGCTGTCTCTGAGCGAGGTAACAAGCAAGCGAATCGGACGCCTCTGGCTTCGCGGCGGCTTTCCGCGTTCGTTCACGGCGCGCAGCGACGCCGACAGTTACCAATGGCGCAAGGACTTCGTCCAGACCTTTCTTGAGCGCGACGTTCCTCAGCTCGGGATTGCAATCGCAAGCACGACGCTAAATCGTTTCTGGTCGATGCTCGCCCATTATCACGCTCAAGTGTGGAACGCGTCGGAGCTCGCGCGCGCTTTCGGCGTCTCTCACCACGCCGTGCGCAGGTATCTCGATGCACTGCAAGCGACGTTCATGGTGCGCAACTTGCAGCCGTGGAGTGCGAACCTGAGAAAACGGCAAGTCAAATCGCCGAAAGTCTATATCCGGGACTGCGGACTTCTCCACCGGTTTCTCGGCGTAAAGACGGCGGCGGCGCTGGAAAGGCATCCCAAGGTCGGCGCTTCTTGGGAGGGGTTCATCATCGAAAACCTGATTAGCGCGCTCGGGGCGGATGACCGCCAGTGCTATTTCTGGGCGACTCATTCGGGCGCCGAAATCGATCTGATCGTGCAGCAAGGTGCGCGGTTGCGCGGTTTTGAAGTCAAGCGCACGACCGCCCCGGCTCTCACCCCTTCGATGCGTTCGGCGATCGCCGACCTTTCGCTGAGCCGAATCGACGTGATACACGCCGGCGAAGACACTTTCCCCTTGGCGAAACGGGTCCGCGCGGTTGCGGCAAACCGGATGCTCGACGACCTGTAGAGCGCGTGCATAAGTTCGGAGAGACGTGAGACAGAGACGCCACCGCCTCTCCGTCAAGCGATAATCAGGCAACGTCAGGGGGAGATGGGTTCAGTGAATATGCTGTATCCTTATATCCATGTTCCCCGTGGCAAGTCTTATCGAGAGCAAGCCATGTCCTTTCTTTCGGTTCATCGGTCGGCTCGGCTGGTCGGTCGCCGTTTTCTCCTTTACCTCTCAAGCCTTAAACG
>CAZKLI010000104.1:0-2207 GCA_964553575.1 uncultured Chromatiales bacterium | reverse complement strand
GATCAACTACGACCACGACAAGCTCAAGGGTGCGCTCAGCCTGCTGACGGACAAGGGCCTGAAGTCGGTCATCATCATCGGCGGCGGCGAGCCGACCGCCTACCCCGGATTCGAGGACATCGTGCGCCATCTCAAGGCGCGCGGCGTGAAGATCGGCGTCGTCACCAACGGCAGCGCGATGAAAAAGATCGAGGCGGTCGCCGACGTGCTTGAGAAGGGCGACTGGGTCAGGCTGTCGCTGGACTCGGGCGCCAACGACACGTTCCGCCGGATGCACAAGCCCGGCAGCAAGAAATGCACGCTCGACTGGATCTGCGGGCAGATCGCGCCGATCAAAGACCTCAACGGCGACTTTCAGATTGGTTTCAGCTTCATCATCGTCTGGAACGACTGCGAAGCGAACGACGCGAAGATCGTCGAGAACGTGCACGAGATTTACCTCGCCGCCGAACTCGCCAAGCGCAGCCGCTTCGACTACATTTCATACAAGCCGTTCCTGACCCGGGCCGAGCTGAACAACGCCGAAATCGTAGGCCTCACGAAAGAAGAGGAACGCGCCCGCAAGATCATGGAGAAAGTGCGCACCGAAATCAGGCGGGCGAAGACCCTGGAGGACGACGCGTTCAAGGTGATCGAAAGCACCAACCTGCGCGTCTGGGAAAACGGCAGCTACCGCGACTACACCGAGCAGCCGCACGACTGTCATTTGCAGTACTTCCGCCAGGTCGTCAGCCCGCTCGGCGTCTTCAACTGCCCGGTCTATCGCCACGTGCCGCAGGCTTTGCTCGGCGGCAAGCACGCTTACGCCGACGATTTCGCCGGGACGCAAAGGAACACCCTGCGCCTGATCGAGGCGTTCGACGCGACCGAGGAGTGCAAGGAGGTCACCTGCCTGTACAACCACGCCAACTGGTTCATCGAGGACCTGATTCGTCACCCCGAAAAGCTCGCCGCGCTCGAGGCCGGGGAAGACCGGCGGGATTATTTCTTGTAAATCGAGGTCGTCTTGCGCCGGGGAAAATACAAGCGCGGCAAATACATCGTCGGCTCTGATTCTGAAACCGCGGATTTTTTAGCCGATTGGATCACTTCAGCACGTTTCAGGGAGTATGAGAGGGAAGAATTTCGCATCAGTCCTGGAAAAGGCCGCCCACGCAACAAATTGTATAGTTTCCGTCCGCCGCCGATTCGGCAAGACCTTGTAATGAAAGTTTCACAGATCAGTCCTGATTACAAATTGTCCAGAAAAATAGATTTGTTCTTGACGGGCTTGTATAAAAATTACTCCAAGGTCAGCTTTTACGGTGCACGGGCTTTGTACGAACGGCGCTTGCCCGTTGCCGAGCCTATGGCGTTTTGGACTTACAGAGAAAGCTTCTTGGTGAAGAGAAGCTATTTTCTTTGCCGCAGATTGCCGGGCGTTTCCGTCAAGGATTTGCTTGCCGAGCCGCCGCAGAAATACAGCGTCGCCGACTACCGCCGATTGGCTGAAAAGCTTGTTAAAGTGATCAGGGACGTTCATGATTCCGGTCTGCGCCACGGGGACTTTAAGACCGGCAACGTTCAGGTCGACCACCCCCGGCTCGTTTCCGAATCATCGGCGAATAAGATTTCGAACGGACGCGTCTTTCTTTTGGACTATGACAACGTTTCAAAAGCGAGAATTAAGATCCCTTGGGTGAAGAAAATCTATGACCTGAAAGATCTAAGCAGGCTATCCATTCCGACGGTGAGCTATGAAGAACTGCTGGAGATATATTTTGACGGCCCCGCGTCGTCTCGATCGCTGCGGACGTTTAAATTCTGGAAGAAGAGAGACTTTAAGCGGAACAAGCGGCCCGTGCCCTCTTCTTGGGGCGCCCCTAGTGCCGGGAAGAAAGTTGTTTCTCCCCCATCACCCGGCGAATAAGCGCCAAAGTGCGGTCGGCGTTTTCGCCGATTGAGAAGTCCCGCACCCTGTCAAGGTTTCTTTTTTTGACCTCTTCCAGGCGGGAGTCGTCGGTCAAAAGCGCTTGCAACCGGCTCAAAATTCTTTCGTCTTGATTGTGGGCCATGATTAACTCCGGCTCCAGGATCTCCGCTGCGCCGTTTTGCCGGGTGGTAACAATCGCGTTACCGAAACGCATGGCCTCTAATACGACGTTGGAGAACGGTTCGTATTCGGTCGGCAGCAGCAGGACGTCGGAGGCGGCGTAGAAGTTATTTAC
>CAZKLI010000103.1:0-4125 GCA_964553575.1 uncultured Chromatiales bacterium | reverse complement strand
CCCTCTCCCACCGTCGCGACCGCGGCGAACAACAGCGCGCCGAAGAAATAGCCCGAATCGCGCCAGAAGCGGTAGATGCCCATCACGGTTCCGCGGCGTTCTTCGCTGCTGCGGTCGCTGACCGCGGCGCCGAGCGTGGGGTACAGCATCGCCATTCCCACGCCGATCAAGCCGGCGTTCAGAAGCCACCAGCTTTGCGCCGTGCTGAGTAACGTCGCCGAGCAGCCTGCGCCGCTCAATAACATGCCGAGAACGATCAACGGTTTGCGCCCGAACTTGTCGGAAGCGCCGCCCATGAACATCTGCAGGATGCCCCAGGTCATCGCATAGACGCCGGTAATTAAGCCGATCGTCGTCAGCTCGACGCCGTGGCGGTACAGAAACACCGGATAAACAAGCCATATCAGCACGTCAACGAACTTCTCGACCAACCCCGCGAGGCATAACGACGCGGTCGAGAGGTTGCGGAAGCTGACCTCAATGAACAAATCGCCGGTTCCGGTCTTCTCCGGCGACGTCCGTTGCTCGTGCGCGGTTTCCGGCAGGGTTTCGCCGCAAAACGCGAGTGCGTCCACCAGCGCCGCCAGCGCCGCCGCGGTGCCGATCCACAAGATCGCCTGGTCGAGCCCCAAGCGCATCGTCAGCCAAGCGCTGAAATAGCCCGCAATCGCAACGCCGCAATAACCGAAAGTCTCGTTCAACCCCATCGCCAAACCGTGGTAACGGCGCTCGATCAGGTCAATCTTCATGATTTGCGACATCGACCAGCATAACCCTTGGTTGACGCCGAGCAGGAAAGTTGCGGCGACGACGCCCCACCAGCTCGAGGCGTAAGCGACGATCCACGGCACCGGCAACGCAATCAACCAGCCGATGATCAGGATGCGCCTGCGTCCGAACAAGTCGGAAAAACGGCTTGCCAGGAAATTGAAAGCGCTTTTGACCGCGCCGAAAGTTACGATGAAGTTCGCCAGCAGGAAGAAAGCGTCCTCGGGGACGCCGAACTCGCTTCCGGACAAGGCCGGGACCGCGGTGCGGAAAGTGCCGAGCATGATCCCGACAAAGAACACCTGCAGCAACAGTTGAGAGACTTGGAAGTTCCTGTGGCGTTCAAGCTGTATCATGAGCAGTCTCCGCTTCCGCCTTTTGCTCTCGCTTTCGCCGCCGCAAAACTTGAAGTATCAAGTACCGAGTATCAGGTACAATCGGCCTGCAAGGTTGCGATGCGGTTGAATACAGGACATCGAATAATATGAAAACGAGCGTGAAACGTGTGTGGCTTCTTGTCTTGGTTCTCTTGATCGCGCTTGCGACGACATTCTACTTTTTTTTGCACGGAGGGGAGAAAAGCCGTTGGGAAGACGGACTTTGGAAAGGCGCGTTCGACATCAACGGCAAAGGCGAGTATCACTACACGGGCTTGTACATGAACGGACGAATCGTCGGTCACAGCAGCGACGCCAAGGTCATTTACCGCGGCAGCACGTCGGTCGAAAGCGGATACTACCGTTCCGAACTCGAGATGTTTTTCATGACCGGCAGTCCGCTCGACCAGGCCACCCTCGAAGGCTTCTTCGTCGAACCCGGACAAATCAAAGCACGTTTCCTGACCCATGGTGCCGGCGACACCGGCGATTTGGACCTGCGGCGTGACCAATCTTCCGACACGAAAGCATCTTTCGATTTGATTGCCGGCTCCTGGATACTGTATCGCGGTTTCAACATTCTCAAACTCGAGGTCAGCGAAACCGGCGACGTCAAGGGCGGCAACACCTCGGGTTGCGCCTACGACGGAAAAATCAAGCCGATAGGCTCCGAGTACAACGCCTACGAGGCCAGATTGGTCGTCACTTCGTGCAGCAACATCGACGGCGTCTGGCAAGGCATGGGGTATTTGTCCGACGGCGTCGCGGCGAACGACACGCTCAACCTGCATCTGTTCGAAGAGGACTGGGCGATGCTGCTGCCGATCGTGCGCAACGAGGACACGCGCTTGATCGACGAACGCAAGGATTGGACTCCCTGAACGGCTCTCCCGGGACGTGTCGGCGCGGCTGGAATTGGTGGAGCTAGGCGGGATCGAACCGCCGACCTCTTGCATGCCATGCAAGCGCTCTCCCAGCTGAGCTATAGCCCCACGCGGAAGCGGCAAACTCTACGGCAGCGGCTTGCCGGCTGTCAACCGATTTGCGGGTCCGCGGGGTTCAGGTGCAAGGTTCGGGTCGGGTACGCGATTTCACCGCCGCACCGTTCGATGACTTCGGCGGCTTTCAGCATCAGGTCCTGCTTGACTTCATGAAAAGCCCGCCACTCGGTGGTCTTGGTGTAGGCATAGACCATGATGTCCACCGACGACTCGCTGAACGCGTTCAAATTGACGATGATGACTTGGTCGGTGTCAACCTCCGGGTGCGTCTGCAGCATCGTCTTGATGCCGGAGACGATGTCGTTGACTTTCCCGACGTCATCGTAGCGCACGCCGATGGTTTCATGAATCCGGCGGTTTGCCATGCGTGAGGGGTTCTCGATCGTAATCTGGGTGAAAACCGAGTTCGGCACGTAAATCGGATAGCGCGCGAAGCTTCTGATCCGCGTTTGCCGCCAGCCGATGTACTCGACCGTGCCTTCGATTTCACGGTCGGGCGAACGTATCCAGTCGCCTTCGGCGAACGGACGGTCGAGATAAACCATCAACCCGCCGAAGAAGTTCGACAGCAGGTCTTTCGCGGCAAAACCGACCGCGATGCCGCCGATGCCGCCGAAAGCGAGCACCCCTGAAATGCTGTACCCCATCGTGTTCAAGACCATCAGCACCCCGGTGATTGCAACCGATATCTTGAGTATCTTGTTGGCGGCGCGGATGCCCGCCTTGTCGACGGTTTCGCCGCGCATTTCGCGCCGGCGCATGAACACGCTTTCACCGAGAGTCAGGAAACGCCATATAAACATCACCAGGCAGAAAATCACGCCCAGCGCGCGCAAGTTGGACGAGAGGTCGAGCAATTCGCTCCGCCCATCGCCGCTCCAGGCGAATTCCGCCGCGTAGGTCAGACCAACGATCCAGACAAGCAGGGTCAGCGGTTTGCGCAAGCTTTTCAGCAGCACGTCGTCCCATTCGGTCGAGGTCTTGCCGGCTTGGCGAATCAAGTTCTTCGCCGCGAACTTCAGCAAAAACCCCGCGGTGACCACAAGGACGACCAGCACGAACACCTTGATCGCCCATTCCAGCGCCGAAGCGCCCGCAACCGCGGTCATCAGCCCGGCTGATAACTCGTCCAATAAAGAGGCGAGCCATTCATTCATCGTCTGTTTCTCCGGGTGCGGCTGTCATTGTTCGAGGGGGTCAGGCGGTTTTTTGCGGCTTTGTCTCGAGCGCCGCCAACTCTTCGCGGACGGCGTCTGCGTCCCAATTATCTTTGGCATCTTCGGCGTCTTCGGCGGCAATCTCGGCAAGCCGCCGCTGCACGCGCCGCCAGCGTTGATCGAGCGCCCGCCCGTGCCGCTCGATCGCTTCGTCGGGCAGTTCGTCGAGCACGCGCCTCAGCAGTTGCGAACCGCGGCACACCAAAACCATATCACAGCCGGCTTCAAGCAGCGTGTCCGCCGGCGCGTCGTTTCCCTCCATCGCCAAGTCGTCGCTGAACACAACGCCGTCGAACCCGATTTCGTCGCGCAGAATTTCCTTGAGCCAGCGTTCGGACGATCCCGCCGGGACGTCATCGACTTGAGGATAGACGACGTGCGCGGCCATCACCGCCTGCAAGCTTTTTTCCACGATCAGTTCGCGGAATACTCTCAAATCCGACGCTTCGATCCGCGTACGAGAACGGTCGTCCCCGACCATGCCGAGATGGGTGTCGCCGACGGCCGTGCCGTGCCCCGGAAAATGCTTGCCGACCGGCAACAGTCCGCCGGCGTTCAAGCCTTTGATGAACTCGCGGGCAAGACGCGCGACAACGTCCGGGTCATCGTGCAACGCCCGGTCGCCGATTGCGTTGTTTTCATTGAACAGGTCGAGCACGGGCGAAAAAGCGGTGTGCAGGCCGATTTCCCGCAGTTCCGAGGCCGCAAGCCGCCCGGTCGAGTAAAGCAGACGCAACGCTCGTTCGGGTTCATGTTCGTACA
>CAZKLI010000102.1:0-2323 GCA_964553575.1 uncultured Chromatiales bacterium | reverse complement strand
CTGTTGACCGAAGCGACGTTTCTCATCCTCCCGACCGGCTAGGTAAGGTGGAAAATGACCTGCCCCCGGCTTATAAGGGTTGGAGAAATTACGTTTCATCGGTCGGGTATTTCTTGTTTTATAAAGGGTTCAGCCCAAATTTAGGTCTATTTAGTATATGTTCTAAATTTAGGACATCAACTATATGAACCTAAATCTCGCCGGAGAGAGGCGGCGCCCATCCGCCTCGGCCCGCCTGACAGCTGGAGCCCCCCGGCTACAATGAGGTATAGGCTAATCCCAGTCGCCACCGTGCACACGAGGAAAACCGCAGATTATCCTTGAGTCTCTGCGCTCCATCGGCCAAACATCCCTTGCTTTATAAGGGTTTCAGTCAATTTTAGATGTATTTAGCATATATTCTAAATTTAGAATGCCAACTACATGCACCTAAATTTCACTGGAGAGGGATGCCACCCACCGGCCCCGGCCCACCCGACCGCCGGAACCCGTCGGTGCGATGGGATATAAGCTGAGCCCAGCCGCCGCCGTGCGCACGCGAAGAAAACCGCCGACTGCCTTTGCAGGAACCTCACCGAAAACACCGTCAACTTTCCCCCGATGAAAAACGCATCCTCTCCACCGCAGCGGCTTCTCAGGTCATCGCTGGTGTTCTCCGCCGTCACTTTCGTGTCGCGCGTCTTCGGCTACCTGCGCGACGCGGTCATCATGATTACGTTCGGCGCAAGCGGCTTGACCGACGCTTTTCTCGTGGCGTTTCGCCTGCCCAACTTCCTGCGCCGCCTGTTCGCCGAGGGTGCGTTCACGCAGGCGTTGGTGCCGGTGCTCAGCGAGTTCAAGGAGACGCGCGGCGCAAGCGAGCTCAAGAGGCTGACCGACCACACCGCGGGAACCCTCGCCGTCGTGCTCGCCGGCGTCACCGTCGCCGGCGTTCTGCTTGCACCGGTGTTGATCCTGATTTTCGCCCCCGGTTTCACCGCCGACGCCACGCGCCTTGAACTGGCGACGCAGATGTTGCGCGTCACTTTTCCTTACATCTTCTTCATCTCTCTCACCGCGCTGGCCGGCGGCATCCTGAATTGCTTCGGTCGCTTCGCCGTCCCCGCTTTCACCCCGATACTGCTCAACCTGTCTCTGATTGCCGCCGCCTTGTGGCTTGCGCCGATGATGGACGAACCGATTACCGCGCTGGCGTGGGGTGTCTTGTTCGCGGGAGCGGCCCAGCTCGCGTTGCAGTTGCCTTTCCTCAAGCGGCTGGGGCTGTTGCCGCGCCCGGTCGTCGGCTTCCGTCACGAGGGCGTACGGCGAATCATGCGGCTGATGTCGCCGGCGGTCTTCGGCGCTTCGGTCGTCCAAGTCAACTTGCTGATCGACACGTTGATCGCTTCGTTTCTCGCCGCGGGCAGCATCAGCTGGCTGTACATCGCCGACCGTTTCGCCGAAATGCCCGTGGGGCTGTTCGCGGTGGCGATTGCGACCGTCCTGCTGCCACGCTTGTCGCGCCACCACGCCGCGGGCAAGCCCCGGGAATTCGCCGCGGCGTTGAACTGGGGGCTGAAGACCCAATGGCTGATTGCGTTGCCGTGCACGGCCGGCTTGCTTATTCTCGCCGAACCAATCTTGATTTCGCTCGTGCAGTACCGCGAGTTCACTCCCGAGGACACGCGCATGGCGCGTCTCGCCATGCTTGCGTACGCCGCGGGGCTGCCCGCTTTCATGCTGGTAAAAGCGCTGAACGCCGCTTTCTTTTCCCGGCAGAACACCCGGGCGCCGGTGCGTTTCGCCGTCGTCGCGATGGTCGCGAACGTCGTCATGAACCTGGCGTTCGTGTTGACGTGGCAGCGTTCAGGGCTCGCAGGCGCCCATGCAGGGCTTGCGCTCGCGACCAGCCTGTCGGCGTGGCTGAACTGCGCGCTGCTTCACCGCGCGCTGGTCAAGGAAGGCGTCCGCGTCTCGTTCGGAGGCCAATCCTTGTTCTGGAAAAGCGTCGCGGCCTGTGCGGCGATGGCGGCGGGGCTGCTGGCGCTGTGCCCCGAAACCGGCGTCTGGAACGGCTTTTCGGCGGGCTCGCGGCTGGGCGCGTTGATTGCGCTGATCGTATTCGGCGCGGCGCTCTACGCCGCGGTGATGCTGGTGCTGGGCGCACGCCCGGCGCAGCTCGCGGCGCCCCCGGAATGAACGGGCGCAAGACGTGAACGACGAGCCGCCGACGCCCGAAAGGACACCCTCAACGCCTAAGTTGGGGCCTAAGTCGGGGCCTAAGTCGGGGCCTAAGTCGGGGCCTAAGTCGGGGCCTAAGTCGGGGCCTAAGTCGGGGCCTAAG
>CAZKLI010000101.1:0-1813 GCA_964553575.1 uncultured Chromatiales bacterium | reverse complement strand
CGGCGTCCGAGGGCGCGATTACCGACTAGACTGCGGAACCGCCTTTGGGTTCGGCGTCCGAGGACGCAATCATCACCCAGACCACGGAACCGCTTTCATGAGGTCTCGAAAGCCGAGATTCGTCGCCGCCTGAAAACCTGGAAAGCGCCGCGACCTCGCTACCGCCGCGGCGTGCTCGCAAAGTACGCCAAGCAGGTGGGTTCGGCGTCCGAGGGCGCGATTACCGACTAAACCACGGAACCACCTTTGAGTTCGGCGTCCGAGGACGCAGTCATCGCCCAGACCGCGGAACCGCTTTCGTGGAGTCTCGAAAGCCAAGAGCCGTCGCCGCCTGAAGACCTGGAAAGCGGCCGCGACCGCGCTACCGTCGCGGCGTGCTCACGCAGTACGCCAAGCAGGTGGGTTCGGCGTCCGAGGGCGCAATCACCGCCCAAGCCCCAAAATCACCCTTAGGGAATATGAGGAACACGCCGGGGGAACACACCGGAACAAAGTCACTTCGCACGCCCGCCTCGACCTCGACGAACGACCGACCGTCTCGGCCGTTCGACTTCACCGGCAAAACCCGTTATCATCAGCCCCCGTTTTGGCCAGCAAAGTCATCATTCCCAAAGAATTCTCCCCCGGCGAACGTCGCGTCGCCGCGTCGCCTGATACCGTCCGCGGCATTTGTCAGCTCGGCTACAGCGTCGCGGTCGAACAAGGCGCGGGCGAAGCGGCCAACTTCAGCGACGAAGCCTACCGGGAGAGCGGCGCCGAAATCGTCGCCGACGCGAACGCATTGTGGCAAAGCGGCGACGTCGTGCTCAAAGTCCGTGCGCCGCAACAGCACCCGCAGCTCGGTCAACACGAAGTTGACCTGATGAAGGAAGGGGCGGTCATCATCAGCTTCCTCGCCCCGGCGCAAAATCCGGACCTGCTTGAGAAGTTAAAGGCGCGCAAGGTCACCGCAATCGCGATGGAGCAGATTCCGCGGATTACGCGCGCACAGAAACTCGACGCACTGAGCTCGATGGCCAACATCGCGGGCTACCGCGCGGTGGTCGAGGCGGCGCAGCACTTCGGGCGCTTCTTCAACGGCCAGAGCACCGCCGCCGGACGCGTGCCGCCGGCGAAAGTACTGATCATCGGCGCCGGCGTCGCGGGACTTGCGGCGATTGGCGCGGCGCGCGGCCTCGGCGCCATCGTGCGCGCGTTCGACACCCGCCCCGAAGTCGCTCAGCAGATCGAAAGCATGGGCGCCGACTTCCTGACGGTCAGCATCGAGGAAGAAGGCAGCGGCTCGGGCGGCTACGCGAAACAGATGAGCGACGCGTTCCTCGAAGCCGAGCTCGCGCTGTTCCGCGAACAAGCCGAAGACGTGGACATCATCATCACCACCGCGTTGATTCCCGGCAAACCGGCGCCGCGGCTGATTACCGAGGACATCGTCAAACGTCTCAAGCCGGGCAGCGTCATCGTTGACCTCGCCGCCGAGCAAGGCGGCAACTGCGAGCTGACCGAAGCCGACAAGGTCGTGGTCAAGCACGGCGTCACCATGATCGGCTACACCAACCTGCCGAGTCGCATGGCGGGACAATCGAGCCGCCTCTACGCGAGCAACCTGCAGCATCTGCTGACCGATTTGACGCCGGAGAAGAACGGCGAGCCGACGTTCGACATGGAGGACGTCGTGGTACGCAACTCGACGGTGACCCACGACGGCGAGATCCTGTGGCCGCCGCCGCCGCTCGAACCGCCACCGGCGCCGAAACCCGCGGCCGAAACCGAAAAGCCGCCCGTGGCCGAGAAGAAACGCAAAGGTTTCGTCACC
>CAZKLI010000100.1:0-8754 GCA_964553575.1 uncultured Chromatiales bacterium | reverse complement strand
GACCTGAAGAGCGTGCCTGAGATCGGCGCCGTCGTCGCACAACGCATCCTCGATTTTTTCGCCGACGAGAACAACCAGCGCATCCTCGCCAAGCTGCGCCGCCAGGTGCGCCCCCAACCGCTTGAAGGCGGCGGGCGAGGCACGCCGCTTTCAGGACAAACCTACGTGCTGACCGGCGCCCTGGACTCGATGACCCGTGACGAAGCGAAGACGCGGTTGCTGATGCTCGGCGCCAAGGTCGTCTCTTCGGTGTCGCGCAAGACGACCGCGGTCATTGTCGGCGCCGACCCCGGGTCGAAGCTCGACAAGGCGCTCGAGCTCGGCGTCGAGGTTCTCGACGAGAACGCGCTGGCCAAGCTGATCGGCGAAGAACGGTGACGCCGGACTTGTCCGCCGGCCCGGCTGCGCCCTGTTCGCGCCTTATTCATAGTAAACTTAAACGACACCCGAATTGGCGCAATCCGCCTGATTGGACTTCATGATGTTGATTGTCATCTCCCCGGCCAAGACCCTCGACTTCGACAACCCGTCGCCGATGCGCAAGTGCACCGAGCCGGTGTTTCTCGGCGAAGCACAGGAGCTGGTCAACCGGCTGAAGAAATTGTCCGTGAGCGACCTCTCGAAGCTGATGGGCGTCAGCGCGAAGCTCGCCGAGCTGAACCACCGCCGCTACCGTGAATGGAAGAAGCCGTTCACCGCCGCCAACGCGAAGCAGGCGGTGTGGGCGTTTCGCGGCGACGTCTATACCGGCCTCGACGCCGATTCCTTCGACCGCAATGACCTTGAGTTCGCCCAAAAGCACCTGCGGATGCTGTCGGGACTTTACGGCGTGCTGCGCCCGCTCGACCTGATTCAGCCGTACCGTCTCGAGATGGGCACGAAGTTCGCGGTCAGCCGTCACAGCGACCTCTATCAGTTCTGGGGCGACAAAATCACCGAACGCCTCAGCCGGGACCTCAAGGGCAAGCGTCCGGCGACGCTCATCAACCTCGCCTCGCAGGAATACTTCAAGTCGGTGCACGCGGAAAGCCTCGGCGCACCGGTGATTACGCCGGTGTTCAAGGAGCGCAGGAACGGCGCCTACAAAATCATCAGTTTCGTCGCCAAGCGCGCCCGAGGCGCAATGAGCCGCTACATCGTCAAGCACCGGATCAGCGATCCGGCCGGCATCAAGAAGTTCAAGGAAGACGGCTACCGCTACAACAAGCAACTGTCGGACGACGCCAACTGGGTTTTCACGCGCGGCTGACCCGGCCATAATGCGCATCTACGTCGCCGGCATCTGCGGGACTTTCATGGGCGGTCTCGCCCGCATCGCCGCCGAACTCGGGCACGAAGTCGGCGGTTGCGATGCGGCGGTCTATCCGCCGATGAGCACTCAGCTCGAAGACCTCGGGATTCAGGTCGATGAAGGGTTCGACCCCGCCGTGCTCGAACGCGGCTGGGAGTTGTTCATCATCGGCAACGTCCTGTCGCGCGGCAACCCCCTGGTCGAGGCGGTCATGCGCCGCCGCGCGGTGTTTATTTCGGGCCCTGAATGGCTTGCGCGCGAGACGTTCGCCGGGCGGTGCGTCCTGGCCGTCGCCGGCACTCACGGCAAGACCACGACGACCGCGATGCTCGCCTGGATACTCGACTACGCGGGGCTTGCGCCCGGGTTTCTGGTCGGCGGCGTGCCGTTGAACTTCGACGCCTCGGCGCGTGCCGGCACGGGCTCGAAACACTTCGTGATCGAAGCCGACGAGTACGACACGGCGTTTTTCGACAAGCGCCCGAAGTTTCTGCACTACCGCCCCGACGTGCTGGTGCTGAACAATCTTGAGTTCGATCACGCCGACGTCTATGACGACCTGGACGCCATCGAACGGCAGTTTCATTTCCTGCTGCGCACCGTCCCGGGCGACGGCGCAGTGGTTCACTGCGCGGGCGACGCCGGTTTGCGCAGGGTGCTCGACAAAGGCGTCTGGACGCCGTGCGAGAGTTTCGGCCTCGGCGGTGCGCCCGGCGGCGCACTCAGCGGACCGGGCGACGCCGATTGGTACGCCGAAGTCTTCGATGCCAGGGACGGCGGGGACGGCGGGTTTCGCGTGTTTCACCGGGGGCGTGAACAAGGCGAATGTCGTTGGCCGCTGTTCGGCGAGCACAACGCCGCCAACGCACTGGCCGCGGTCGCCGCGGCGCGTCACGCCGGCGTCGAGACCACGACCGCCCTGCGTGCGCTGGCGGACTTTCGCGGCGTGCGCCGACGCCTTGAGGTCAAAGGTGAAGCGTCGGGTGTGGTGGTCTATGATGACTTCGCGCACCACCCGAGCGCGATTCGCGCAACGCTCGAGGCGGTCGCCGGGCGGATTGCGAACCGCGACGGACGCGTCATTGCGGTATTCGAGCCGCGTTCAAACACGATGAAGATGGGACGTCACAACGAGGAACTCGCGCACGCATTCACCGCGGCGAACAAGGTCTTCTGCCACCGCCCCGAAGCGCTGGCCGCGGCGCTGGACCCGGCGATCTCACGGATACGACCGGCGGCGACGACGTTCGACAACGGCGACGCCCTGTTCGCGCGGCTGTGCGATGAAGTACAAGCCGGCGATCACGTCGTGTTCATGTCGAACGGCGGGTTCGACGACCTGCCCGCGCGTCTGACCAACGCGCTGAGGGATGCGCCGTCGTGAACGACGAGCCGATCCGAGCCTACGGGCCGCGTTATCTGTTCTCTTTGGTGCTGCGCCACCGCGAGCGGCTGATTGCCGCGAACCTGATTGCGGTTTGCGCGACGCTCGCCAGCGTGCCGGTACCGCTGCTGATGCCGCTGCTGGTGGACGAAGTGCTGCTCGACAGCCCCGGCGCGTTGATTGCGGCAATCAACCCGTTCTTTCCCGAGGTGTGGCGCGGCGCGGTGCTCTACGTCACGGTGATTCTGCTGGTTACCTTGCTGCTGCGCCTAGCCGGCTGGCTGCTGACCGTGTGGCAGATGCTGCTGTTCTCGCGCATTTCCAAAGGCATCGTCTATCGCATCAGAAAGCAGCTGCTGTGGTACCTCGGCGGCGTGTCGGTGTCGGAGTTTGAAAGCCGCGACGGCGCGGGCATCAGCGCCCGGCTGGTGACCGACCTCGAGACGCTCGACCAGTTCATGGGCGCGGCGATCAGCCGCTTCATCGTCTCGGTACTGACGATCTTCGCAACCGCGGTGGTGTTGCTGTTCCTGCATTGGCCGCTCGCGCTGTTCCTGCTGTTCCTGAATCCGCTGGTGATTTACTTCACGATGGCCATAGGCAAGCGCGTCAAGGGTCTCAAGAAGAAAGAGAACGAAGCGATTGAGATCTTTCAGCAGGCGGTGGTCGAGACGCTGACCGCGATGCAGCAGATTCGCGCGAGCAACCGCGACGAGCATTACATCAAACGGCTGGTGACGATGGCGGGCGGCATCAAAGACCGTGCAATCGCTTTCGCGTGGCGCAGCGACGCGTCGAGCCGCCTGTCCTTTCTGGTGTTCCTGTTCGGCTTCGACGTGTTCCGCGCGCTCGGGATGTTCATGGTGATCTTTTCCGACCTGACCATCGGACAGATGATCGCGGTCTTCGGCTATCTGTGGTTCATGCTCGGGCCGATACAGGAAGTGCTGGGGATGCAGTACTCGTGGTTCGGCGCAAAAGCCGCGCTCGAACGCATCAACGGGCTGACCAAACTCGAACGCGAACCGCGTTACCCGGCGGCGGTCAATCCGTTCACCGGACGCGCGACGGCCACGCTCGAGGTGCGCGACCTGCATTTGTCCTACGACGGCGAGACGCCGATTCTGAACGACGTCAGCCTGCAAGTCGGCGCCGGCGAGAAGGTCGCGCTGGTCGGCGCAAGCGGCGGCGGCAAGACCACTTTCATCCGCACCCTGCTGGGCCTGTACCACGCCGACGGCGGAGAAGTGCTGTACAACGGCGTGCCGGTCGAGAAGATCGGATACAAGACGGTGCGCGAGAACGTCGGCTGCGTGCTTCAATCGCCGTCGCTGTTCAACGACACGATACGCGCCAACCTGACGCTGGGGAAAGCCGCCGGCGACGACGAACTTTGGCGGGCGCTCGACGTCGTGCAACTCGCGGACTTCGTGCGCACCAAGCCCGACCGGCTCGATACGCTGGTCGGCCTGCAAGGCGTCAAACTCTCGGGCGGGCAGCGCCAGCGCCTTGCGATTGCGCGGATGCTGCTCGAAGAGCCCAAGGTCGTGATTCTCGACGAAGCGACGTCGGCGATCGACTCCGAAACCGAAACGCTTTTATACGAAGCGCTGTTCAGCCGCCTGCACGACAAGACGACGCTGATTATCGCCCATCGCCTGAGCGCCGTGAAACGCGCCGACCGGGTCTATGTGTTTGAAGCCGGACACATCATCGAGCACGGCGCGCACGAGGAACTGCTCGAGGAGAACGGCCTCTACGCCCGGCTGTTCTCGGCGCAGGTGTAGCTTGGGGACGAGGGGCTTACTGGGTGAAAGTCGCGTTCCAAACGTTGCACGACGATATGCAAAGTCTGGAAAGAAACTTGCAGACGCTTGGGTAAGGCATCCAAAGCCTCGGCGATGAAATACAGAATCTTGCAGTTCTGGTTGAAGAGGCGGGAGCAAGTGCCTTTCGCTGGATGGTGGGATTTATCCGTATTTTGAGTTGGTGCGGGCTGTCCCTTGAAATCTGCATATTCGCCCCTTAAATATGCAGAGGCGTATAATTTCTGAACAAGGAGCCACCCAAAATGGAAAAAGAAAACGACAAAAAGCCGGAGGAAAACAACGGTTCTAAACCGTTGGACCAAAAACCTGTCGGGGGATACCCTTTCCAAGTGAACGGCAAGGAGCTTTTATGCCAGCATGAAAAACTGGTTGCGCTTGATGTTCTGAGGCTTGCCAAAGACAAGAATGCCTTTTCCGGAAAGCCGGAGGATTATCTCTTGGCAGACGCAGGCGGGGAAGGCCACCAGTACAAGCTCGACGATTGGGTTGATTTGAGCGGCGAAAAGGAATTTATCACTACCCCAAATCAAGATACACCAGTAGCGCAGGCTGCTTGACACAATGTCAGATAATGTCACGCGCATAAAAGAGGAGCTGGAATCTCTGGGCCGACCGACCGAGTTGCTGGACAGCCCGAGAGGACAAGTCGTTGCGTTTTCATACAAAGTTGAGGTTGGTCGTCACAAAGGCGAGCGGTTCATGCTGGGCGTCAGCATGCAAGGCGAAGAGAAATATCCTGAATACCCGCCACATTGGCTCCACATAAGTCCGCCCGTTGACGATGGAAAGGGGGGGGCGGCTGAGAAATACAGAGGAGCGGATGGGCAGGAGTGGATTGTGATGAGCCGTCCTCCAGGGACAATATGGGACAAGCTGCCAACTAAAAGCATGGACGCTTATTTGAAGGAAAACGTTCGTAGATTTTGGAACAATGCATGAGTTTCGAGGTCGTTTTTACGTCGGAAGCGGATACGGCTGCTAAAACGCATTTGTTGCAGCATTATCGCCGCGGCGAAAAGCAGGAAGATCTTTGTTTCGCTTTGTGGCGTCCGTCCACGGGGCGGGTACGGCGGGTTGCATTGATTGATGAAATTGTTTTACCGAAGAAAGATGAACGCATACTTCATGGCAACGTAAGTTTTAAGCCTTCTTACCTTGCTCGGGTGGTGAGGACCGCAAGAGAAAAAAAAGCGGGAATGGTTTTTATGCACAGCCATCCCTATCCCGGGTGGCAGGGGATGAGCGCCCCTGACGTTGAGGCGGAACGTGACGTTCTGGCGTTTCCAGCGGGTGCAACGGGCCTGCCGCTGGTGGGTCTGACGATTGGTACGGACGGTTACTGGAGCGCGCGTTTCTGGGAAGAAGACGGACAGATGCATCGGCGTTGGTGCGAAAAGGTGCGTGTTGTCGGTCCACGCTCATATACGATTTATTTCAATGACAACCTTGTGTCGCCTCCTCAACGCAAAGAAATTCTCAGGCGCACTTTTGACACTTGGGGGCAAGAAGCTCAACAGACAATTTCACGTTTGAAAGTCGGCATTGTCGGTCTGGGCAGTGTCGGCTGTATCGTTGCTGAAGCTATTGCACGAATCGGCGTCACACAAGCTGTTTTAATTGACCCTGACAAGGTTGAAAAGCACAATCTCGACCGTTTGCTTTACGGAACCGTAAAGGACGTCGGCAAGTTGAAGGTCGTTTTGGCGAAACGAGCGATGCAACGCAATGCAACCGCGGAAAAAATGGAAGTGACTGCCTTGCCCGTTTCCGTGCACGAGGAGTTTGCTTACCGTGCAGCACTTGACTGCGACGTTATTTTTAGCTGTGTTGACCGCCCAGTTGCCCGGGACGTATTAAATTACATTGCGCAAGCACATTTGATTCCGGTTATAGACGGCGGAGTTGCGGTGGAAGTGGATAAAAAAAGCACTCGCTTATTTTCGGCACATTGGCGGGCGCACGTTGTTACGCCGTATCACCGGTGTCTGCGTTGCAATGGACAATACGACACAAGCCAAGTGGTGATGGAGTTAGATGGCTCGCTTGACGACCCGTCCTACGTCAGCAATTTGCCCGACGAAGAGCGAGGCGGGAACCAAAACGTTTTCCCGTTTAGCTTAAGCGTTGCAGGCATGGAGGTTAACTTGATGCTCCGCTACTTGCTTGCTGAGGATTGGTGGCCGGTAGTGCAACAACAAGACTGCCAGTTTGTAACGGGGAAAACGTCCATTATCAACGGTGAATGTCATTCTAACTGTGCATTTCGACAACGTTGGGCTAAAGGTGATTCGGAAACTCCTTCGTATTTGGTAAAAACAACCGCCGCTGAAGCCGAGAGGCTTACGAAGTTCAATCGGTGTGGAACATGGAAACGTGTTATCAAGCTTCTCGGTAAGATATATCAGAAATCTTGATTTTTGCACCATGTATTTCGCACTTCTTCATCATTCTCTCAAGGCAATATTTTACGTTCTCTTCGTGCGGCACAAGCGGGCCCAGCGTGATGACGCTTCCGGTGCTCAATAGTTTTCTGATGTCAAGGTCCTCGGGTTCGAAGTAGTGCCTTATCCGTGGAGCGCCATCGCCCCAGTCTTTATATTCGTATATGACTTTCTCTTCGTTTTTGTCTTTTTCTCTACTTTTAGGGTCATATCTTTTATTGGTCAGAACAAAACGACACTCATTTTCATACTCATAAGCCTTACTCTTATACAAAAAACGAATTTTGTCTAGGGTACGCCAGATAATTGCGTCAATTTCTTTATCAAGATATTTACACTGCTCTGTTGTTAGTGAATCTTTTAACGCCTGCAACTCCCTTTTAATGTCTTGTATTTTTTGGTGCATTTTCTCAATAGCTTCGTTTGCACATTCGTCGCCATAGCGAACTCTATATAGTTTGGGATATGAAGTATTGAAAAGGTTTTCTATAGGAGCTAACAACGAGCACCCTTTGCCCCCTTTTCCGTATGTCCGCCAAAATACGAGATTGTCTTGCGTTTCTTCTTTATTGTCTTGCATTTCTTCTTTCTGGAGAATAAAAGAGGCAATATACGCATGGCCCGTTTGGCCATTTTTGTTATGATCTTGCAACCAATCATGTTTTTCTTTAATCAAGTTAGTTAAAAAGTCTCCTTCCTGAGGGTCGTTTAGATGGATAGTGTCGTACGCCCGTAGCGAAACTTGCTGATTTTTTTCATCTGTGAGGCGGTTGAATATACATGTGAGTACGTCAACACTCGTGTAGTGGATGATAGGTTTATCTCTGGGTACTTCATGATTAGAATCAAGGATTGCTTTGCAAACATCCCATAATTCTTCTTCACATGCGCCACATACGTTGTTTATTGCTTTGGGTACGCTCATTTCACTGGAAGAGCGGGAATATTCTAGTACCCTCTCTATAGCTGTTCTTAAATTTTCCATTGTCCTTCCTCAGTCGATTTGAGGCGCCATTATAAGAAAGATTTTTTTGCCGCCACGGGTACGCGGCACACGTATAACCAGTTGTCTGGCGAAAATAACCGTTTGTTCTGCACGCTGGATTATCGGGGTAACGTCCTGAAACCGGACACATCATCGAACACGGTGCGCACGAGGAACTGCTCGAGGAGAACGGCCTCTACGGCCCGGCTGTTCTCGGCGCAGGTGTAGCCGAGAGAGTTGTCCGCGGTTTGCGTTGGACCGGGGTTGCCGCCGTCCGGCGTCCGCCATGTGGGAAACACGTTTTTACCGTTCGTCCGTCTCCGCGCCACCGTTCGTCGGATGACGAGGCGGTTTTCTGAGGCGACGCCGCATGATGCGATGCGTGATAACGAGGCGAAGCGGCAGGTGAGCGCTTCGGCGCGGCAACGTCGCTTTTCGACCTGCTAGAATTGAACGGCGCGTAAGGCACTTATGTTTTGCCTTAAGCGGCGGGCGGACGAGCAACCGTCGGGTCTTGCGGAAAGGTTCCGCGAGACGCCTCCCTGACAATGCGGAGACAAACATGGAGATTACGCTTAAAACGTTGCACGACGACGTGCGAAACCTTGAGAAGAGATTGCTGCACATTGAAACGAACACTACTCGCTGGATGGTCGGCCTGTTCATCGGCGGTGTCGTGCTGTTCGCAACCATCGTCGGTGTCTATACGAGTGCCGTCATAATTGCGATTGGGGGTTAGGGGAAGTCGGGTCTGCTGAAGCGGCGATCGATTATGCGAACCGTCGAGCCCCGCGGAAAGTTTTTCGCGGGGCACTTTCCTGAAA
>CAZKLI010000099.1:0-7055 GCA_964553575.1 uncultured Chromatiales bacterium | reverse complement strand
TTTGATAGCGCGGTTGCGCCTCGGGCGCCCGCTGTTCCTCGGCGGCGGCTTTCCACAGCTGCGCGACGCGCCGACGCAGCCCGGCGAACGACGAAAGCGAGTCGTCGCGCAGTTGCCGGCGTATCCCGATAAGGCGCTGTTTCGCGGCGGCGAGCGCTTCGGGGGACGCCGGCGGCGGCACGCGGATCTGCGCGAAACGGTACTCGGTTCCAGCACCACGGCCTGCGCCGCTTGTCAGCGCGTTCTCTATTTCCTGCTCGCTGACCTTGATCCGGTCTATGACTTCCCGTTGCACCAGCTGCCGCATGATCAGGTCTTTGCGTATTCGCTCGCGCAGCGCCTGAAAGTTTTCACCGCTGCTTTCAACTTGCTGCTTGAATTCCGCGAGGCTCAGATCGTTGCGCTTCGCCGTTTCGGTGATCGCCCGGTCGAGCGCGACGTCGTCCACGTTGATGCCGATTCTTTTCGCTTCCTGCAGTTGCAGCTGCTCGACGATCATCTGTTGCAAGATCTGTCCGGCGAGCGCGCGTTCGTCGGGTTCCTCGCGGTTTTGCCGCGCCAGCGCCGCGTACGCGCGTTGGATGTTTTTTTCGAGTTGGCGTTCGGTGATCGCCTCGTTTTCGACGACTGCGATGATGCGGTCGAGCGGCTGCTGCGCCGGCGCCGAAGCGGCGAAAGCGCACCCGAAAATGCACCCCGGGACGACGGCCCCAAGTCGTTTCACAGGCCATCTCCCAGGCCATCTATCAGGCCGTTTCCCAGGCTGTTTCCCAGGCCGCCGCGCGGCACGTGCGCCGCCCGCCCCGGCGGGTCGGGTTGTTTCACGGCGGGCGCCGTTCGCGTGCGGGGTCATTCTTGATAGCCCGGTATCCATTTTTCGAGCAGGCGGCTGTCGGTGTTGGTTCCCAGTTTGGTCAAGCCGTGCAGGCTGAACTCTATTCCGATCATCGTATTGTAGTCCAGCGAGCCTCTGGCGATCGACGCGTCGCCGTCAACGTCCTGCAGCAGCCGTTGTCCCGCCAGGCGCAGGCTCCAGCAGCAGGCGTCGTAACGCAATCCCCCCATCACCCCGACGTCCTCGCCGGCGCGCAGGTCGTACCACCAGCCCCCGAACAGGTTCCAGCGTGCGCCGACCGGCAGGTGAAACCCGAGTTCACTCTGGCTGAACCCCTGGTCGCCGCGCAGGTAGTGGTGCGACAGGTTGACGATCTTGTTGTCGCCCGCGTCGAACTTGAGGCGGGTGGCGTGGCGTTCCGGACGCTCGTTTTCGGTGTCCCAGACCAGCGACGAGACGAACTTTATTTTCTCGTTGAGGTTCAACGCAAACTCCGCGGCGAGGTCGGAATAATCATAACGGTCGGCGCCGGCGTTTTCGCCGGGGAGGCGGACCTCGCGGTTTCGGAAGTAGCTGGTGTGCCCGACGCTGAAACGCAAGGCTTCCTTTCCGCTGCGTGAGTGAATCAGGCGGGTGCTGAGCGCCACGGTCAGCTGGTCGGCGTCGCCGATGCGGTCGGGGCCGTTGTAGCGGTTTTCTTCGAATAGCTGCGAGAAACGGAACTCGGACCTGCCCGTGTCGAACACCGGCAAGTCGTCCTGGTTTCTTCGCGGCACGTTGAGGTAGAACAGCTCCGGTTCGAGCGTGCGGCGGTAGCGCCCGCGGTGCACGTCTTTGTCGAAGACCAGTCCGGTGCGCAGGCTGAACCACGGCAGAGTGCGGGTTTCCCCCGGGCGGTCGTCCACGTCGTAATCGGTGTGCCGCCACCCGGCGCTCGGAGTGAAATGAAACCCCGGACGGCGGTGCGGGCGCCGCATGATGATTTCGCCGTCGAAGCGTTCGCCCTCGGCATCGGCGAGGGTTGCCGAATCGCCGGTTTCGCCCGGGCGTTTTCTGTTGAAGTCGGCCCACTCGCCGCGCAGGAACAGGTCGAGGTTGAACTTCGGCGAGTGCAGGTTTTTCGCCAGCGACACGCTCGGCTGCCTTTCAAACAAGTTGTTGTCCTCGGTCTTGGCGTCTTCGTCGGAACGCTGGAAGTTTTCGGCGGTGAAATTCAGGTGCCAGCCGCGCCACACGTAGTCGGCGAGGATTGAGCTGTTCAGGTAGTTTTCCCCGATCAAGTCGAAAGAGCCGCTCAGGTCTTCGATGTATTCATCGTCCGACACTCTTTGCAGCCTCGCCTTGACCCGCAGCTTCTCGCCGGCTTTGGTCTGATGGTTCAGCGTGTACGAATAACGGTTGCCGTCTTCGTACTCGTCGTCGTCAAGCCAGTCGCCTTCCAGCGTGCCTTCGTGAAAACGGTAAAGGTAACGGTAGTTGCTTGCGAACTGCACGCCGCGCTTTGAAAGGACGCGGGGTTCGAAGGTGGCGTCGTGGTTGGGGGCGAAATTGAAGTAGAAAGGAAAGGCCAGGGTGACGCCGGTTTCGCTGTTGTCGCCGATATCGGGAGAAAGAAAGCCCGATTTGCGCTTGCTTTCGAGCGACACGCGGTATCTCGGCAGGTAGAGCAACGGAAGGTCGCCGACCACGAGCCACGCGTTCCTTGCGTCGCCGACGCCGCGTTCGTGGTCCAAGGTAAAGCGGTCGGCGGAAAGAAACCAGACGGGGTCTTTCGTTTCGCAGTTGGTGTAGCGTACGTTGCCCCGCGCCTGAAAGCGCCCGTTCTTCGAGTCGTAGTCTATGTGCTCGGCACGGATACGGTTGCCGCGCTGTTCGAGCTGCACTTCGCCCGCCAGGCGCCCGCCGACGCCGGCGCGCGCCGAGAAGCGTTGCGCCGACGCCTTGATCGCGCTTGTCTCCGGGTCGTCTTGCAGCGGGCATTGTCTCGCCGCCGCGGGCGCTGCGACCGCGGCGAGCGCCGCGGCGAGCAGCAGCTTCGCCGCAGCCGTTTTCACGAGTCGCCGCGTTCGAACCGCCGCCAGCGGTTGAACACGTTGCACAGGATGCGCGCGGTGACGTCGGCGTCGTAATCGGCCGAGTGCGCTTTGTCGCCGTCCCACTCGATGCCGATGGTTTCGGCGATTTTCGGCAGCGCCGTCTGCCCGCAAGCCAAAGCGCCGAGTGTCACGGTGTCTATGTTGCTGAAAGCGTGGAACGGATTGTTCTTGACCCCGGTGCGGTTGATTGCGGCGTTGAGAAACTTCAGGTCGAACGAGGCGTTGTGGCCGACGAGAATCGCCCGGCTGCATTCGTTCGCCTCGAGTTCTCCGCGTACTTGCGAGAACAGCAGATTGAGCGCTTCCTCTTCGGGCTTTGCGTTGCGCGTGCGGTCGAACGGGTCTATGCAGTTGACCCTGAGCGCGGATTCCTCCATGTTCGAGCCGGAGAAAGGCTTGACCGCCAAGCACACGCTGTTCTTGGGATAAAGCAGGCGCTGCTTGTCGATGCCGATGAACACCGCTGCGATTTCGAGCAGGGCGTCGGTTGCTTCGTTGAAGCCGCCGGTTTCGACGTCGATCACCACCGGCAGGAACCCGCGGAAGCTGTTTTTCATCACGCCGTTCAAGCGTCTTGCACAAGCGCCTGCCAGGCGACGGTCTCCCCGGCGCGGAACGGAACGACGCGCAAGCCGTCCGCTTCCAACGCTTCGGGCACGCGCCACGGCCGCTTGACCAGCTGCAGGCGCTGCGCGTTTTGCGCAACCCCGTAGAACGCCGCGCCGTGAACACCGGTGAACGCTTCGAGCCGGTCCAGCGCCCCGGCGCGCTCGAATATCTCGGCGTAGGTTTCGATCGCCGCGGGCGCGTTGAACACGCCCGCGCAACCGTGATCCCGGCACTTGTCTTCAAGGCGGTGAGGCGCCGAGTCGGTGCCGGCGAAAAAGCGGGGGTCGCCGCCGGTCGCCGCCTCAACCAGCGTCGCGCGGTCGTCTTCGCGTTGCGCCGGCGGCAGGCAGTGGCGGTGCGGGCGCAGGCCGCCGTCGAACAGCGCGCCGCGGTTGTACAGCAGATGGTGCGGCGTGATGGTCGCGCCCGTGTTGTTTTGGCTTCGCACGAAGTCCACGGCTTCGCGCGTCGTGACGTGCTCGAGAACGATCTTGAGTTCCGGAAAGCGCCGGCGCATCGGCGCAAGCGTGGTTTCGATGAAGACTTTTTCCCGGTCGTAGAAGTCAACGTCCGCGTCGGTGCTTTCACCGTGCAGCAGCAGCGGCAGCCGCCGCTTTTGCATTTCCTCGAACACCGGATAGAGGCCGGCGACGTCCGAGACCCCGTGCTCGGCGCCGGTGGTCGCGCCTTTCGGGTACAGCTTGGCGCCGAAGACTTCGCCGTAGGCGCCGGCGTCCGGTTTGGCGGCGGCGATGATTTGCGGCGTGGTCGCGTCGTTCAAGTACAGCGTCACCATCGGCTCGAACCCGTTCTTGGCCTCGCGGGCGAGCGCTTTGCGGTAACGCGAACACGCCGCCGCGTCGGTCAGCGGCGCGGCCAAATTGGGCATCGCGATTGCACGCGCGAAAACGCGCGTGGTGTGGGGCAGGGCAAGGCGCATCATCCCGCCTTCTCTGAAATGTGCGTGCCAGTCGTCGGGGCGGATGATGTTCAGGCTGTTTGGCTCGTCGCTCAATGCCTTTAGTGTTTTATTCGGGGCGGTTTTCTGCCATCATAGCACAGCAAGCAGCGCCCACTTCGGTCATGAACAACGTACGCAAAGTCGTGCTCGCCTATTCGGGCGGGCTGGACACTTCAATTATTCTCAAGTGGTTGCAGACCGCTTACGACTGCGAGGTGTGCACTTTCACCGCCGACGTCGGGCAGGACGAAGACAACGAGCCGGCGCGGGCGAAAGCCCGGGCGCTCGGCGCAAGCGAAGTGTTCATCGAAGACTTACGCGAGGAATTCGTCCGCGACTTCGTGTTTCCGATGTTTCGCGCGAACGCTTTATACGAGGGTGAGTATCTGCTCGGCACCGCGATCGCCCGCCCGTTGATCGCAAAGCGGCTGGTCGAGATCGCGGAGCAGGTCGGCGCCGACGCCGTCGCCCACGGCGCGACCGGGAAAGGCAACGACCAAGTGCGTTTCGAGCTCGGCGCGTACGCGCTGAAACCCGACGTCAGGGTCATCTCGCCGTGGCGCGAGTGGGACCTGAATTCACGCTCGGCGTTGATGGCTTACGCCGAGAAGCACGGCATCGAGGTCGAGAAGGGCGGCGACGGCGGCTCGCCTTATTCGATCGACGCCAACCTGCTGCACGTCTCTTACGAGGGCGGCGCGCTTGAAGACCCGTGGACGCCCGCCGACGAGTCGATCTGGTTGCGCACGGTTTCCCCCGAACGCGCGCCCGACGAAGCCGCTTACGTCGAGGTCGATTTTCAGGGCGGCGACGCGGTCGCGCTCGACGGTGAAGCGCTGTCGCCGGCGGCCTTGCTCGGCGCTTTGAACGAGCTGGCGGGGCGGCACGGCGTCGGGCGCGCCGATATCGTCGAGAACCGTTACGTCGGCATCAAGTCGAGAGGCTGTTATGAAACGCCGGGTGGCACGGTGCTCGCAAAAGCGCACCGGGCGATCGAGTCGGTGACCCTCGACCGCGAGGCGCAACACCTCAAGGATGAGCTGATGCCGCGCTACGCGACGCTTGTCTATAACGGCTATTGGTGGAGCGACGAGCGGAAGATGCTGCAGAAACTGATCGACGAAAGCCAGAAGACCGTCGCCGGCACGGTGCGTCTCAAGCTGTACAAGGGCGGAGTCTCGATCGTCGGGCGGCGTTCGCCGAACTCGCTTTTCGACGAGAAGGTCGCAACCTTTGAAGCCGACGACGGCGCTTACGATCAGTCCGACGCGACGGGATTCATCAACCTGAACGCGCTGCGTCTTAAACTTGCCGCAAAGCGCAGCCCTAAAGTAGAATGAGCCCGATGGGACTTTGGAATATAAAAGCCCGGCGGCTTTTCCGGTCGTTGCTCCATGCGCTGTTGCTGGGTCTTGTGCTGTTGCCGGCGGGCGGTTGCGCGGTCAAGCAGGCGCTGAACGACGATCCGCGCGACCCGTGGGAAGGCTACAACCGCCACGTGTTCGCTTTCAACGAGTCCGTTGACGTGGTGGTGCTGAAGCCGGCGGCGACGGGTTACCGCGCGTTGCTGCCCGAATTCGTCAGGCACGGCGTCACCAACGTCTTTTCCAACGTCGGGGATTTGCCGAGCGCGTTGAACAACTTTCTGCAGGGCGACTTCTCCGGTGCGGGTAATGACGTCCTAAGGTTTTTGATCAACTCGACGCTCGGCGTTTTCGGATTGTTCGACCCTGCGACCTCGATGGGCTTGCTCAAGCAGGGCGAGGATTTCGGGCAGACGCTCGGCGTCTGGGGCGTCGGGCCGGGGCCTTATTTCGTATTGCCGGTAATCGGCCCGAGCACCATGCGCGATTTCCCCGCCCGGATAGTCGATTTTCTGATTTATCCGCTTAACTGGGTTGACGACGACGGCACGAGAAACGCCTTGCAGGGGTTGAGACTGGTCAGCACGCGCGAGGGCTTTCTCGATCAGGAGAAAATCCTGAAGAATTTGTCTCCGGACTACTACCATCAGCTCAAGGGCTTTTATCTCAACCGCCGCCAGCACTTGATCAACGACGGTGCGGTCGAGATAGACGAAAGCCTGTACGAATAGGGAACGAGGCGGCGGTTCGTTTTTTCGGTGAGTTAAGGAGGAATCCATCATGAGCGACGGCAAAATCAAATTCTTGGAAGACGCCGAGGGTCTTTCGCCGAACGACCAGAGGATCGCCGACGCGCTGCGTCTAATCATCGATGAAATCGGGGAAGACCCCCGGCGCGAGGGGCTGGTGAAAACCCCCGTGCGGTTCGCCGGCGCGATTCGCTACCTCACCAGCGGCTACGGCATAGACGTCAAGGACGCGGTCAGCGACGCGTTGTTTGAAGTGGACTGCGAGGAGATGGTGATCGTCAAGGACATCGAGTTTTACTCGTTGTGCGAGCATCACATCCTGCCGATTACCGGCAGGGTGCACGTCGGCTATCTGCCGCGAGGCAAGGTCATCGGTCTCAGCAAGATCGCCCGGGTCGTGGATATTTTCGCCCGCCGCCTGCAGGTGCAGGAGAGGATGAC
>CAZKLI010000098.1:0-8056 GCA_964553575.1 uncultured Chromatiales bacterium | reverse complement strand
CCTGTTCCTGCGTCACCGCAATCCACTCCTCGGTCTTGACCTCGACGTCCCGGGTGTTCACCGTCTCGACGGCTCCCCCGACGCCGGCGGGGCGAATCAATTCGACCGCGCCATCGAGTCTGACCAGCCGGCCTTTCTCCGACACGCTTCCCGACTCCGAACGCAACGACATCGTTTGCACCCCGTCGGAGTAGTACTGCATTTCGATCGGGTCGAGCGCCAGCACGCGACTTTCGCGCCAATGCCTTACCCGGGCGCTTTCGGTGCGGTAGCGCCTGAGTCCGTCCGGCGCATAAACGCTTGAAACGACCTTACTCAGTTCCCCGTCGACGGCGGGCGGGGCGCCGGCCGAAAACGACAACGAAGTCGCGGGCATCAGATACGCGGTCAATGCAAGCAAAGCGACGGCGACGCAATAAAGCGGAAACACAAAGCGGTTCATTTCGAACAGTACTCAAGCACCTCTTCCCATCGGCCTTGCTCCTTGATCAGGGCGTCGCACAGCTCACGCGCCGCGCCGCGGCCGCCGTCGGCGCGCGCGACCCAATGCGCACATTTTATAACCTCAGGATGCGCGTCGGCGACCGCACACGCGAGCCCGGCGCGGCGCATCGGCGCAATATCCGGCAAATCGTCGCCCATGTAGGCCGACTGCTCGGCCGTAACGCCGCAGGTCTTGAGCAGACGCTCAAACACCGGCCCCTTTTCCCGCGCCCCCTGATGAACGTGCTCGACGCCGAGCTCCTCCATCCGCCGGGCGACGACGTCCGACCGCCGCCCCGAAAGCACCGCGACCTGCACGCCGTAGTGGAGCAACAAGCTGATTCCGTGACCATCCTTGACGTCGAACGCCCGCCCCTCGCACCCTCGGTCGTCGAAATAAAGCCGTCCGTCGGTCAGCACGCCGTCAACGTCGAAAACCACGAGCCTGACGGAAGCCGCGCGGCGTTTGAAAGAGTCGTTCATCGGAGATTTTTCCGGATAGGGAGTATAAAATATAGCGTCTTTGCACAAGATACAAGGCGGCGGAGCCGCCGCGTGATCTGAGCAAAAACGACGAAACGTCGGCGGCTTGACGCTCGCGCGAAACAAGGTTGAAGCGGCGTCGGGCGCACCACTGAAAACAAGCGAGGTTCCATGAACGTCCAACTGTCAGCACAACACATCGAAATCACCGAAGCCATCCGCAGCGTCATCGAAGAAAAGATGAAGAGAATCAGAAGTCATTTCGACCATCTGGTTGACGTTCACGTAAATCTCAAAGTCGAGAAATTGAACCACACCGCCGAAGCGACGATTCACGTGCGCGGGCACACCCTGTTCGCCGTGGCGGTCGCCGAAGACATGTACGCCGCGATAGACGCCATGGTCGGAAAGCTCAACCGCCAGATTATCAAGCACAAGGAAAAAATCAGGAACCACCACGAAAAAGAAGTGGTTCATCACCATTTGCGGAAATAAGGCCGGAAACTTAAAACTATGGACTTCTGTTCGTGCCTGTCCCCCGCGTCGGTGCGCCTCGACGACCCGGCGCACAGCAAGAAGAAGGTCTTGGAAACGCTCGCCGGCGTATTCGCGGCGGGAACCGGGCTCGACTCGCAAACGGTGTTCGAGCATCTGCTCGAACGCGAGAAGCTCGGCAGCACCGGACTCGGCAAGGGCGTCGCCGTGCCGCACTGCCGCATCGCGGACGTTACTCAACCGCTGGCGGGATTGCTTAGAACCGAATCGGGCGTTGAATACGACGCACCCGACGGCGCGCCGGTGTCGTTGTTTTTCGCGTTGCTGGCGCCCGAAGAAGCGGCCGACGAACATTTGCAGCTGCTGAGCGAGCTCGCGGAAAAGCTCAGCGACCCCGAGCGGATAAAGCGCCTGCACCAAGCACGCGACACGGCGCAAGTCATCGCCGCACTGCGGGAACGCGCCCCGTCGCACGCCGCATGAACGAAGAGCCGACGGTACAAACGCTGCACGAAGCCCTGGGCAAGGAGCTGCACCTGACGTGGCTCGCGGGCAAGCGCGGCGGCGACAAAAGATTCCTCAAGGACACCGAAAACCCGAAAGCCGACATCGCCGGCTACTTCAACCTGATTCATTCCAGCCAGGTGCAGATCATCGGGCGCACCGAATTCAGCTATCTCAAATCACTGAACGAGGTCAATCTCAAGGCCGCTCTGGAGAAGCTGTTTTCCAGGGAAACCATCATCGTCGTCATGGCGAACGACTTGGAGCCGCCCGACGAGATGCTCACGCTTGCCGACAAACGCAACGTCTGCCTGTTCAAGTCGGACCTCGGCGGCGAGCACCTGATCAACGACCTGCGTTATTACCTGACCCGCCTGCTGGCGAAAAAGACCACTTTGCACGGCGTCTTCATGGAAGTAATCAGCATCGGCGTGCTGCTCACCGGCGAAAGCGGAGTCGGCAAAAGCGAGCTCGCGCTTGAGTTGATTACCCGCGGCCATCGCTTGATCGCCGACGACGCGCCGCTGTTCGCGCGCATCGCACCGGACATCATCGTCGGCACCTCCCCGCCGGTCATCCAGGATTTCCTCGAAGTGCGCGGCCTCGGCGTCCTGAACATCCGTCAGATGTACGGCGACAGCGCGGTCAAATCCAGCAAGTACCTCAAGCTGATTATCGACCTGCAGCCGCTGCACGAAAAGAACGTCGCTGCAAACCGGCTGGTCACACCGACGCAAACAAGCAAGACGCTCGACATGGAGATTCCCATATTCACCCTGCCCGTGGCGCCGGGACGCAACCTCGCGGTACTGGTCGAGGCGGCGGTCAGGAACCACATACTCAGGCTGGGCGAATACCACGCCGATCTCGACATCATGACCCGTCAACGAAAGGTCATGAAAGAAGCGTGAAGCTGATCATCGTCAGCGGCGTCTCCGGCGCCGGCAGGTCGGTCGCGTTACACGCCCTTGAAGACGACGGATTCTATTGCATAGACAGTCTTCCCGTCGTTTTCATGCTTGAGCTCGTCGAAAAGATGACGCGCGGCGAACTCGATCTCGGCGACGTCGCGGTGAGCATGGACATCCGCAGTCTCGGCAAAACGCCGGCGTTCGGCATCGAACCGATGCTTGAGCGCCTCAGGAAAGAAGGCGTCGAAACCACCGTGGTCTTCCTCGAAGCCGATGAAAACACGCTGCTCAGGCGCTACAGCGAGGCGAGGCGCCCGCACCCCCTGGCGCACAAAAGCAAAACCATCAAGGAAGCGATTGCCCTCGAACGCGCCTGCCTCGATGAAATCCTGACCCACACCGATCTGAGAATCGACACTTCCGAGCTGAACCAGTGGCAACTCGGTGAACACCTGCGCTCGCGGTTGCGCTTCGGCGACAAAAAACTGCCGGTGCTGATCCAGTCGTTCGGCTACAAAAAAGGCGTGCCGCTCGACTCGGACTTCGTGTTCGACGTGCGTTGCCTGCCGAACCCGCACTGGCGCCCGGAACTCAGGGAGATGACCGGCCGCGACGAACAGGTCGTCAATTTCCTGGAGGCCGACCCCGGCTGCAACGTGCTGTTCAAGCAAATCCAGACTTTCATCGAAAGCTGGCTCGGCCGATTCGGAAAAACACCGAAAGCCTGCCTGACGCTGTCGATTGGCTGCACCGGAGGGCAGCACCGGTCGGTCTATATCGTCGAACGCCTGCACGCCGCGATGGCCGGCGGCAAGGAATATCGCGTCAGCAAAAACCACCGCGAGCTGCCCTGACGTGTCCGTCGGCGTTCTTCTGGTCACCCACGCGGGCTCGGGCGAAGCCGTCGCCGAGACGGCGCGCGCAATGTTCGGCAAGGACTTGCCGCTCAGAACCAAGACCTTCTCGGTCGAACTTGACTGCGAACCCGGCTCGGCCACGCAGGAAATCCGCCGGCTGTGCCGCGAACTCGACGACGGCGACGGCGTGCTGATTCTGACCGACCTTTACGGCTCGACGCCGTGCAACGTCAGCACGAACTGCCGCCGGGACGGCGCAGTGCACGTGGTCAGCGGCGTCAACCTTGCGATGCTGATCAAGATCATGAACTACCATTCGCTCGGCCTGTCCGCGCTGACCGAAAAAGCGCTCGAAGGCGGCCGCGGCGGCGTGATGGAATCGCACAAATGATTCGCCGCGACCTGAAAATCGTCAATAAGCTGGGCTTGCACGCACGGGCGGCTTCGAAATTCGTCGAACTCGCGTCGGGCTTCATCAGCCACGTCGAGTTGATCAAGGGCGACAAAAGAGTCAACGGCAAAAGCATCATGGGCATCATGATGCTTGCGGCGGCGCGCGGCACCGAATTGACGCTGACCGCCGACGGTGAAGACGAAACCGAAGCCGCCGCCGCGCTCGGCACGTTGGTCCAGAACCGCTTCGGAGAAGAAGAGTAACCGTGAGCGTCCTGATCAACGGTATCGGCGTGTCCCGCGGCGTCAGCATCGGCGCCGCCCACCTGCTGTACCGCGGCATGGTCGAGACCGAAGAACGCCGCGTGCCGAAAAACAAGATCGAGGCGGAAATCGCGCGCTTTCAGAACGCGCAAAAAAAAGCGGTGAAACACTTGCGCAAGATCCGCAACTCGATCCCGAAAGACGCACCGGCGGACATCGCAAGTTTCATAGATTCCCACCTTCTGATGCTCGACGACTCGCTGCTCGGAGAAGTCCCGATAGACATCATCAGAAAGAACCGTTGCAACGCCGAGTGGGCGCTTAAACTCCAGCAGGAGCAGCTGGTCAAGGTGTTCGACCAGATGCACGACGACTACCTGCGCACCCGCCGCAACGACGTCGAGCACGTCATCAGCCTGATTCAGGGATTTCTGACCAACCGCGACTACGGCGCCGAAACTCACGGCGTCGATCGCAAAAACCAGATCATCGTCGCCGACGATCTCACTCCGGCCGACACCATCATGCTCCAGCATCAGCACGTCGCGGGGTTCGTCACCGAGCTCGGCGGGCCGACCTCACACACCGCAATCCTTGCGCGAAGCCTCGGTATTCCGGCGGTCGTCGCGGCGCACAGCGTGCGCAGGCTGCTGCACGACGGCGAAGAAATCATCCTCGACGGGCACGCGGGCACCGTAATCGCGGGCGCCGACAGCGGCCTGCTCAAGGAATACCAAAGAAAACAACGCGAAGAAAAACAGCATCAGCGTGGATTACAGCTGCTGATTGGTAAAGCCGCGATGACCAAAGACAAAGTCCGGATCAAGCTGATGGCCAACGTCGACGTCGCCGAAGACGTGCGCAACCTGAAAAAAACCGGCGCAGAAGGCATCGGCCTGTACCGCACCGAATTCCTGTACCTGGGGCAAGACCGGATAACCGACGAAGAAGAGCAGCTTCAGATTTACCGGAAAGTCCTGCGGGTGATGGACGGCAAGCCCGTTACCGTCCGCACCCTGGACCTCGGCGCGGAAAAGGAGTTCGACCCTGACTATAAAGGCCCGCTGGCGCCGAACCCCGCGCTCGGTCTGCGCGCAATCAGGCGTTCCCTCAAAGACCCGGGAATTTTCCTGACGCAGCTGCGTGCGATCCTGCGCGCGTCAACCCACGGGCCGACCCGCATCATGTTCCCGATGCTGACCAACATGCACGAGCTCCACCAAGCCTTGCAGCTGCTCGAAACCGCGAAGGAACAGCTGCGGGAAAAAAAGAAACGTTACGACGAAAACATCAAGATCGGCGGCATGATCGAAGTGCCGGCGGCGGCGCTGCTTGCGCCGATTCTGGTCAAGCATCTGGACTTTTTGTCGATCGGCACCAACGACCTGATTCAATACACGCTGGCGATCGACCGGATTGACGACGAGGTCAGCTATCTTTACGACCCGTTGCATCCGGGGTTTCTCAAGCTCGTCACAATGGTGATTCAGGCCGGCGAACGAGCGAAAGTGCCCGTGGCGATGTGCGGAGAAATGGCGGGCGATACGCATTACACCCGCCTCTTGCTCGGGCTCGGACTGAAAGAATACAGCGTCTATCCTTCGGCGCTTCCGGAAGTCAAGGAAATCATCCGCGGCAGCAACGCCGCCGACCTGAAGAAAAGATGCCGCACGATACTGAACCAGTCCGACCAGAATAAAATCGCGCGGCTGGTCGCGTCGCTGTAAGACAAAATCTTCCGCGGCACCCGACCCGCGCGAGGCGCGCGCAACCGGGTATCGGTTAAACTGAGTACCGCCTCAGGCGAAAACTCAGACCGAGGAAAATCCCATGCCGGAAAACCAGCAACGCATACTGCTCGAACGTTTCACCGAACTGCTCAACTCGGGCGCGATGGCGCGCACCCAGCAAAACCTGAAAGGGCTGCATCCGGCGGAAATCGCCGACCTGCTCGAGTCGTTGCCGATTCCTCAACGGCGCATCCTGTGGGGCCTGCTCAGCCCCGAAGTCGAAGGCGAGGTGCTGCACGAAGTCGGCGAAGGGGTGCGGGGGGACTTGATAGACGTCACCGACCCCGAGGAACTCGTCACGGCGCTCGAGGGACTCGACGTGGACAAACTCGCCGACCTGTTCACCGAACTGCCGTCAACCGTCAGCAACCGCGCGCTCGCCGGCATGGAGGCGCAGAACCGCAAGCGTCTCGAACGGGTGCTGTCGTACGACAAGGACAGCGCCGGCGGGCTGATGGACCTCGACACCGTCACCGTCAGGACCAACGTCACTATCGACATCGTGCTGCGCTACCTTCGCATGAGACGCCAGTTGCCGCCGTACACCAACAAACTGATCGTGGTGGACAATTCCAACCGTTATCTCGGCACCCTGCAGCTGTCGAAACTGCTGACCGAAAACCCGGACACCCCGGTCTTGGAAATCATGGACCGCGACAGCATGAGCATCGAAGCCGAAACATCCGCGTCCGAGGTGGCGCGGCTGTTTGAAGACCGTAACCTGGTGTCGGCGCCCGTCGTTGACAAAGACCGGCGGCTGCTCGGGCGCATCACGATCGACGACGTCGTTGACGTCATCCGCAGCGAAGCGCAACAAGCCGAATTCAGCGCCGCCGGACTGCCCCTCGACGAAAACCTGTTCAACCCGGCGGCCGAGTCGGCGCGCCGGCGCGCGTTGTGGCTCGGCGTCAATCTCGCCACGGCGTTTCTCGCGTCCTGGGTCATCAGCTTGTTTCAAGGCACCTTGGAGAAAGTCATCGCACTCGCGGTGCTGATACCGGTGGTCGCAAGCATGGGCGGCATCGCCGGCGGGCAAACGCTGACGCTGGTTATCCGCGGCATTGCAACCGGGCAAATCGGACGCGGCAACACCCAGCGACTGCTGCTCAAGGAATCAGCGGTCGGGCTGCTCAACGGCGGCGTTTGGGCGCTGACGGTCGCGCTGGTGACGATATTCTGGTTCGGCGACCCGTTCATGGGCTTGATTATCGGCGCGGCGATGATCGTGAACTTGTTGTGCGCGGGACTCGCCGGCGTGTCGATCCCGGTGCTTCTGAAAAAACTCGGCATAGACCCCGCGCTCGCCGGCGGCGTCGTGCTGACGACGATCACCGACGTCGTCGGCATCCTTGCGTTTCTCGGGCTGGCGACGATTTTTCTGCTGTAGGGGCGCTACGACCACGTTCCTTGCCGGATAACCCTAGTCGTTGTCGAATTGAGTCAACGCAATTTTGACTATTCGGCGCCTCTTGTCGTTAATGCTTCAGAGCGTGTTCGAGCAATTTCTGAAGTTCCGCCTTTTTCCTAGAAGCCATAAATATGCCCTTTTTGTGGCACTCACCAAGAGACATTTTCTTAGCCGTGCCAATATCTGCGGGGTTTGTGTTTGACCAGATATAGGAATGCAGGAAAAGTTCGGGGGTTTTGCGCTGAATTTTTTCCTCGGTGTGTTTGATTCTCTCGTGCAAATTAACTTTAGATTCGGTGCTGGAATCATAGCGAACCAGCCCTTTGGGGTCTATGAATAAAATATCCTGCCTACGGGAATCTTTCACCCAAAGAATGAAATCTGGATAGAACGAATAGTCATCAAAGAAAGAAATCCCTTTCCCCCGACTCAGATTTCTCATCAGGTATATTTCCTTGCCGTCAAGAC
>CAZKLI010000097.1:0-7376 GCA_964553575.1 uncultured Chromatiales bacterium | reverse complement strand
CGGTCTCGGCCTCGACCGCGACTACGTCGTATCGCAGGACGGCGCGTTGCCGGCTTCGCGTTTCGCGGCGGACGCTTACGTTCGCTTTGTCTCGGAGATGCCGTTGCTCGACGCGGTTGCGTCGTCTCTGACCGAGATATTTTCCCCGGTGATCATCGCCGAACGCATGGCCGGGATGCTCGCCAACTACGAGTTCATCACCGAGGACCTGCTCGCTTACTTCAAGCCTCGGTTGACGCAGGCGCGGCGCGACGTGGACTTCGCGCTGCAGTACGTGCTTGACAACGCCCGCAGCGTCGAGCAGCAGGAAGGCGTGCTCAACGCCCTGCGTTTCAAGTGCGACGTGCTGTGGAGTCAGCTCGACGCGCTGCACTTCGCCTACGTCGCGCCCGGCTTGGTACCGCCCGATTGCTTTGTCCCGGAATGAGCGGTGCAAGCGGCAATTTTGGCGGCGGGTCAGGCGGCGGGAGCGGGGAACGCACGCGTCTCGTCGTATCGTCCGACTCGACGCCGGCGTTGCCCGACCACGTCAGGCTGCACCACGACGAGGCGAGGGGGCGGTGGGTGTTGCTCGCCCCCGAGCGTTTGCTCGAGCCGGACGAAGCGGCGCTCGAGGCGTTGAGAATGTGCGACGGGCGCACGACGGTGAAGGCTATTTCAAACCACCTCAGCAAGTCGTACAATGCATCTGTAGATGAAATATTGGAGGATATTATTGCGATGTTGCAGGATCTGGCTGACAAGGATTTTTTGCGGGTATGAGCGACAAGGACAAAAACGTCGGCATGCCGGTCTCTATGTTGTGCGAGTTGACGCACCGTTGCCCTTTGCAATGTCCGTATTGCTCAAACCCGATCGAGCTCGAGCGTTCTTCCGGCGAGCTGACCACCGAGCAGTGGATAGACGCTTTCGAACAGGCCGTCAAGATGGGCGTATTGCAGGTGCATTTCTCGGGCGGCGAGCCGGCGGTGCGCAAAGACCTTGAAGACCTCATCGCCGCCGCGAGACGGCTGAATCTGTACAGCAACTTGATCACCTCGGGCGTGCTGATCAGCGATGAGCGCATGGCGCGTTTCGCCGAGCTCGGCCTCAACCACGTGCAGGTCAGCATCCAGGACAGCGAAGAAGAAAACGCCAATCTGATCGGCGGCTACCACGACGGCTTCGCGCAGAAACTCAGGGTCGCCAAGGCGGTCAAGGCAAACAAGCTGCCGCTGACCGTCAACGCCCCGGTGCACAAGATGAACATCGGCCATCTCGAGGCGATTATCGCCCTCGCGGTCGAAATGGGCGCCTCGCGCCTCGAAGTCGCGCACGTGCAGTACTACGGCTGGGCTTACCACAACCGCGCGGCGTTGATGCCCAAACGCGACCAGCTCGAATGGGCGACCGAAGTCGTCGAGAAAGCGCGTGAGCGTCTCAAGGGCGTGTTGGTGATTGACTACGTGGTGCCCGATTATTACGCGCGCCGGCCGAAAGCGTGCATGGGCGGCTGGGCCCGGCAGTTCCTGAACGTAACGCCGTCGGGCAAGGTGTTGCCGTGTCACGCCGCCGAAAGCATCACCACGCTCGAGTTCGACAACCTGAAGGATCGCAGCCTCAAGGACATCTGGGAGCACTCCTCGGCGTTCGAGAAGTTCCGCGGCACCGATTGGATGCCCGCCAAATGCCGCGGATGCGATCGCCGCGAAATAGATTGGGCCGGTTGCCGTTGTCAAGCGTTTGCGATTACCGGCGACGCGGCGAACATGGACCCGGCGTGCGAGTTCTCGGATCATCACGAGCAGCTGGTGAGTATCGCGACGCTCGAATCGAGCCAGGAAGGCAAGCAATTCGACTACCGCCGCATCGGCTTCAAGGTGCCGGTCAAGGCCGTCCATACCCGGCAATGACTCGGGCGACGACTTGGGCGACGACTTGGGCGCCCCGGGCGTCGCAATCAGTGTTCTTCTTTCTCGGATAGCGGGAAGACGGCTTGATTTCGGAGTTGGTTTCAAGGCGCCGGTCGGGGGCGTCCACCTCCGGCGATGACCCGGGCGGTTCAGGCCTTGCTCCCGGCGCTTTCTTTCCCGGTCAAGGCGGAAAGCCGGAACGATTGTCGCGTCGGCTTCAAGGCGCCGGTTGAGCACTCCGATGGCCGGCAATGACCCGGGTGCTTCTCCTGACGCTTTCCTCCGGGCGCACCACCGAATCGCCGTTACTCCACCGCATCAACTCTCGGTAAAGGAATACGGCGTCGAAAGCGGCGTGCCGGCGGTTTTCCTGCACGGCGGGCCGGGCAGCGGCTGCCGCGCCGCCGCGTTGTGCCGTTTGTTCGACCTCGACCGGTTTCGCATCGTCGCACCCGACCAGCGCGGCGCCGGCGACAGCACGCCGAAAGCGTGCCTTGAACGTAACACGACTCAGGATTTGATCGCCGACTTGGAGACGGTGCGTGAGTATCTCGATATCGAACGTTGGCTGGTGGTCGGAGGTTCCTGGGGCGCGTTGCTCGCCGTCGCTTACGCCGAAGCCCGGCCCGAACGGGTCAGCGGCATCGTCGTGCGTTCGTTGTTTCTCGGTGAATCCGCCGACTTGCAGCGGGCGTTCGTTACTCTGCCGCGGGCGATTTACCCGGAACTCTACGCGGCGTTCGTTGCACAGTTACCCGAAGACGAAAGGGCCGAGCCGCTTGCGGCTTACTACCGCCGTATTCTCGACGACGACCCGGCGACGTCGTTGCCCGCGGCTTACGTCTGGCACGATTACGAGCGGGCTTTGTCGGCGCTGCGCCCTGCGGTCTTTCCCGACCTCGCGGCCAGCGCTCGCGCGGCGCTCGACGATAATCGTCCACGCCCGGCGACGCCGCGCATCGAAGCGCATTACTTTTCTCACGATTGCTTTCTGCGCCGCGGGCAGTTGCTCGACGACGCCGGGCGGCTCGACGGCGTGCCCGGCGTCATCGTGCAATCGCGCTATGACCTGCTGTGTCCGGCCGTGTCAGCGTACGCTTTGTCGCAGCGTTGGCCGCGAAGTTCGGTCACGATGGTCAACGGCGCCGGGCACGGTCAGTCCGAGACGGGCGTCGAAGACGCACTGACGCGGGCGGTGAGAGCGATTGCTGATACACTATGAGGCGCGTTGGGTGAATTCTGCAACGATGAATGCTTATCTCAGATCGTTGTGCGTCGCGCTTGTCTGCGGCGCCGCGTCCGCGGTGTTCGCCGCGCCGCTCGACTACCGCGAGCAAGTTTTCAAGGCGAGCGGTGGAAGTTGGACGTTGAGGCTGCCCGCGGGCTACGTGCTTGAACTGCTCGCTGAGATAGACGGGCCTCGAATGATGACGTTCGACGGCGACGGTGCACTGCTCATCGGTTCCAGAGCCGGGCGGATCTATCGCCTTGAGCCGCCGTATTCGCGCGCCGGTGTCTATGCCGAGTTGAACGATTATCCGCACGCCGTCGCGCTGCGCGACGGAACGCTGTTCGTCGCCAGAACCGGCGGCGTTCACCGCACGCCGTATAAGCCGGGCGCCTCAAAGCCTCTGAGCGAGGACGATTTCACGCTGGTCGCGCGGCTGCCGTCTGGCGGCGGCCACTCGAGCCGCAGCATCGGCGTCGGTCCGGACAAGCGTATCTACGCGAGCGTCGGCATCAGCGGCAACTGCAGCGACCAGTATCTCGACGACGGTTATCCTTTCCGGCAGCGTCGCGGCGGGTTGTTGGTTTTGGTCGAGCCGGGTGCGGGAAAGCAAGCGTATTGGCAGCCTTATGCAACGGGTTTGCGCAACCCGATCGGGTTCGATTGGCGCCCGCGCACCAACGTTTTGTATGCAAGCAACCACGGGCCGGACCATCACGGTTACGACCAGCCGCCCGAGTATTTCTCGCGTCTTGAAGCGGGATCGTTTCACGGCATGCCGTGGTTCCAATTCGACGGGCGCGAGATCAAGCGCGACCGCTGTATCGGCAAACCGCCTCCGCGTGAGGACGCGCGCGCGCCGGTCGCGACGTTTCCGGCGCGCAACGGACCGATGGGCGTCGCTTTCGCCGAACGTGACGCCGGCGTCGTGAAAATCGGCGACGCGGTTGTTGCGTTGCACGGTTCGTGGGCGACGCGTCCGCACGGCGGCGCTCACGGGCCGAGGTCGAGCCGCAGGCCGCCGTGGATCGCGTTGCTGAGATTCGACGGCGACAGGGCTGGCAAGCCAGTCGCGCTGGTCGAAGGGTTTCAGGACGCTGCGGGCCGACGCTTTGCACGACCCGTCGGCGTCGAGTTCGGCCCCGACGACGCCTTGTATTTCACCAGCGACGGCGGTGCGGTCAAGGGGCTGTTTCGCCTGTCCCGTTCAAAGTAGGTCGGCGATGCAATCGTCTTTGCGGTAAGTGATTGGGCGTACCGGGTTAGCAATCAAGTGATAAAGAAACCAAGCAAAAAGAGATTTAATGACATAAGTGAACTACAAAGAAGCGGTAATCAGAACAACACAGGGAAAAGGTTGTCTCTTAAGCAAACGGTGAATTTATAAAGCATTTGTCACAGAGGGAATGCCAAGCCGCACGGTTATTGCCGCTACGGATACGTCAAAAGCTTTCGCCAAAGACTCAATTGTGACTTGATTGGTGCCGTGTATATCAATGTATTCTTGTATTTTTTCGTTAGGCATAAGAATATCAGCAGCCAATCTATTGGCGTCCACTTCATCCCGTGTCGGCAATCCGCTTCTGTAAAGGGTGTTTTCCGTGATTCCATTGCCGATTTTATCTTTATGCAAAAGAAAATGAGCCAATTCGTGCGCTATGGTGAAGCGTCTCCTGGTCCGAGGCTCGGCTTTATTTGTTTCGATAACGTATTCGCCGTCAACCAAACGTATTTGGCCTGATACGTTTTTATCAAACGTACGTTTTTTTACCGCCGCTATCCCAAGGGTTTTGGACAGCCTGATTATCGGAACAGGGTTAGCCAACAAACAAGACTGCGCCTCAGCGATAATCTTTTCTTTTTCTCCTAGATTGTATTGTTGCAGCTCACTGGACATTATTTTGTATCCTCTTCTTATTAGTAGAAAGGTTACTTGAGCACTGCGCAAGACATGCAGGGTACTGCATATTATCTATATTTGATGCGAGTCCGCATCGGCCCAGTTGCATCTTAATAGTCGAGGGAAGCTGCTGCAGCGTGCCAAAGTCGTGGGGCGGCAGGTTGGAAGGGAAGTGGAGCGGAAGATGGGACGCGGGCGGCGGGCTGGTTATCGCAATGCTCATCATTTTGCCGTCGGCGCAGCAGGTCTGGTTCAGAGTTCCTCGAGGATTCGGGCGCGTTTTCTGCGGTATTCCTGCTCGGTGATCAGGTCTTCGTCGCGCAGTTCCTTAAGACGTCTGAGGCGGGCTTTGGGCGAGCCGCTGATTATGGGTCTCCGTTTGGCCGGGCTTGTGACGGTTTCGGTTTCGGCGAGCGTGCGCGGTTCGATGACGATCCAGTCTATGCGTTTTCTGCCGTCCCGAATCCTGACGTTGGCGACGCCGGGCATTTCGACGACGCGCAGCTTCAGCGCGGTTCCTTTGCCGCGGATGCCGGGCTCGGGCGGGTTGACGTAACCTTTTTCCTGCCCGTAAAGCCAGCGTTTTTTGACGTTCTTGTGGATTTTGCCGAAGATTACGTTCAGTCGGCGGTCGCGCCAGAACACGCGAGCCGAGACGAAGACCTGTTTGCCGATGATTTTGCCGAACAGCGGCGCGGTGTCCACGCTGCGGAACACGATGTCCTCGTCGGGGCCGACGTTGCGCAGACCTTCGGCTATGTAACGTGCGAGGCGTTGCGCGGTCGCCGGGGTGAACAGAGGCAGATTGGCGGGGGCATCGTCGTCTTCGGCAAGAACGTCCCGGGGCTGCTTTTTGGCGGGTTCGACCCTGAGTTTGGACAGGGCCTTGCCGAGCAGGTCGGGGTTTATCTTGAACGGGTGGTTGTTCGCGCGGCCGCCGTGCGATTCGGTCTTGACGTATTCGCCGCCGTTCTCCCAAAGCGTTTCGCCCGTGGCGGCGCCGGTGCAGAGCAGGGCGGGCAGCAACGCCCAGCGCAACGTGAAACGCGCGGCTTTTGTAACGGTGTGGACGTTGGTACGGGGCACGGCGACGGTGAGCGTCAAGTCTCGCCGGACATTATACAGAGACGAGAATAGGTTCGAAGCGGATAAAAAAAGGGCGCGGTGTGAAGACCGCGCCCTTTAAGAATAAGCGATATGCTTTTAACGAATCAGAAGAACATGATCGCGCCGATCGCGAGGCTTTGTTCCTCGGTCTCGTTGCCGTTGTGAGCCTCGGACTCGGTCTCGGTGTACTCGATCACCAGGTTCAAGGCTTCGCCGACCGGATGATACGCGCCGATGATCCACGATTCGTTGGTTTCGACGAGGCTGTAATTGGTCTCTGTATCATCTTGGAGTCTCGCAAGTTCGCCTTTATCCCACGCTGTTGCGTCGAGATTGCTCTCGCCGACGCTCGCACCAATCAGTGTGCCCATCGGTGTGCGGAAACGCGCCTGCAGGTAGTACCCGTCGGCATCGCGTTCTTCACCGTTGAGGTCGAGACCGTCGAGCAGGAACGACGACGTGCCGATGCCTTCGCCGTCGTAGTAGTAGCCTACGAGATCGAAGTCGCCGAACGCAATTTTGCCGCCGATGTCGTAACCGTCGGCGTCGGAACTGTCAAAAGTGCCGCCGCCGCGCGCATTGATGGGAGTTTTGAAGTCCACGTCCTGCTGGATGTAACTCGCCCACAGGCTGAGCGAACCGTTTTCGAGCGCGGTGTTGTAGTTGACTTTGGCTTCGAAGCCGAACGTGTCTTTTTCTTGGTTATTATTGCCGTCAGCATTGCCGCTGGTATTTGTGATGCTGTAATCAACTGTACCGGTATTATCATCAGCATTATGACCATTAGCGACACTTCCCGCCCCCCACGGCTGGACCAACGCCGCGGTGAGGGTGAAGCCGTTGAAGTTCGGCGTGGTGTACTGCAGCTGGGCTTTCCAGTCGGCATACGGATAACCGACGCCGATGCGGCCGAGCGTCGTGTGCCCGTCGGGGTTGGGCGCGCCCGAACCGACGCCGAGCAGCGTCATGTCGTTCAGAATCGCGTCGGAGCCGAAGACGCCGAGGTCGCGGCCGATTTTCAGTGTGCCGAAGTCGTCGCGGCCGAGCGTCAGGAACGTCTGGCGGAAGTTGACGCTGCTTTGACCCAGCGCACCGTCGAGTCCTTCGGTCAGCCCGCTGTTGGTGTTGCTGCCCGGCTGGAAGCTGAGATGCACCGCGGTGCGCCAGCCTTCGTCGGTCATCGTCGCCGCCGAGAAGTTCAGCCACGACGGCAGCAAACCATCGCGGACGTCGTTGTAATCGTCGTCAC
>CAZKLI010000096.1:0-9210 GCA_964553575.1 uncultured Chromatiales bacterium | reverse complement strand
CTCGGACCCACCGTTACAACCCTTAAAAGCAAAGACCTCTCCGGTTTGACGGGGCTGACGGAACTGTTCATGTCAAACAACCGGTTGTCCGACTTGCCGAGGGGGCTGTTCGACGATTTTCCCGGTAGCTTCGACAGGCTGGGTCTCGACGGCAACGCGTTTATTGCGCTGCCGCCGGGCATATTCTCGGGACTGACCGGCCTGCGAGCGGTTCACCTGTTCGATAACCCCGGCGCACCTTTCAGATTGGTGCCGCGCCTGGAATCCGCCGACGAGACGGCGTTGTCGGAGGCGTTGCTGACGTTCGGCCCGGCGACGGTCAGGCTCACGCTGGCCGAAGGAGCGCCGTATCCTTTGGATGTTCACTTTGAAGTATCCGGCGTCACGCTGTCCGACAATCCGGTGAGGATTCCCACGGGCGCGACGCAGAGCGGAGAGTTCACGGTGACCAGGAGCAGCGAGTCATTCTCGATCGGCTTTGCCGAACCGCCGCCGCCGCCGACCAGTTGCAACAACAATTATAAAATCGGGGGGCAATGCTACACCGGTATTGAAGTTGCAGGATTGCCGATTGCCTATAGGCCGGGTGAAACGGGGCCTCAAGTGTCAGCGATTCGATTCACCTCGGCCCCGCAAAGTCCGCCCACCTACAGTGCGGAGATGGGAGAGACGATTGACGTGGACGTAATCTTCGACGGGGAATTGATTGTGACATCATCTCCGACACTTTACGGAACCACCTCACCGACGCTGGCGCTGCAGATTGGTGATAACCGGCGCACCGCGACTTACGCGCCGCACCGCAGCATCGGCAACGTGCTGAGCTTCAGCTACACCCTGATGGAGGATGATTTTGACGAGGACGGCGTCAGCGTCGCGCCCGACGGTTTTCGACTGAACGGCTCGACCGTCCCCGGCATCTTTGGCCGAGCCGCGGACTTGACGTTGGCGTCTCGCTTCCTCAACGACCGCCCCGAACACAAGGTCGCGGCGAGGATAATCGAGTTGTGGTTCACCGACGGCGACGGACGGATTTTTCTCCCTGAAGGCGAAATGGCAGACGCGGAGTTCAACCTCAGCTCGTCGTTGCGGGAGACGCTCGTCGTTCACTACACTGCTACCGAGGATACCGCCGACGACGACGATTACGACGCCGGCGACGGCACGGTCGAGGTGCCCGCGGGCGATACAGCCGGAGCCATCCGGATTGTCATCATAGACGATGACGACATAGATCCGGCGCGCGAACGGTTTTATATTGACCTGGTTCCCGGGTTCGGCTACACGCCGAAGGACGGGGCCAGAACCAGGCTGGAAATCTTTACCCAAGACGGCGTTTGCGACAGAACGCCGGAAATCCGTGAGATTCTTCAGGGCGGTAGACCATCTTGCGCGGCCGTAAATGGCGGTAATCTGCGCGACCTTCGTTCATTAGATTTGAGCGGCCAACTCGGAGACGTTACAACCCTTAAAAGCAAAGACCTCTCCGGTTTGACGGGGCTGAGAGCACTGTTCATGTCAGACAATCGGTTGACCGACTTGCCGCGGGGGCTGTTCGACGACTTTCCCGGTAACTTCAACAGGCTGAATCTCAACGGCAACGCGTTTATTGTGCTGCCGACGGGCATATTCTCGGGGTTGACCGGTCTGCAATCGGCTCACCTGTTCGATAACCCCGGCGCGCCTTTCAGGCTGGTGGCGCGCCTGGAATCCGCCGGCGGGACGGCGTTGTCGGAGGCGTTGCTGACGTTCGAACCGGTGCCGGTCAGGCTCACGTTGGCCGAAGGTGCCCCGTATAACTTGGAGGTTGACTTTGAAGTATCCGGCGTCACGTTATCCGCCAGTCCGGTGACGATTTCCACGGGCGCGACGCAGAGCGAGGAGTTCACGGTGACCAGGACCGGCGAGTCATTCTCAATCGGCTTTGCCGAACTGCCGCCGCCGCCGACCGGTTGCTCGAACGATCATAAAATCGAGGGGCAATGCTACACCGGTATTGAAGTTGCGGGATCGCCGATTGTCTATAGGCCGGGCGAAACGGCGCCTCAGGTGTCAGCGGTTCAGTTCACCTCGGCCCCGCAAAGTCCGCCCACCTACAGTGCAGAGCTGAGAGAGACGATTGACGTGGACGTGGTCTTCGACAGAGGGGTAATTGTGACATTCACCGAAGCCACCTCACCGACGCTGGCGCTGCAAATCGGTGACAACCGGCGCACCGCGACTTACGTGCCGGGCCGCAGCGGCGGCGACGTGCTGAATTTCAGCTACACTCTCACGGAGGATGATCTTGACGAGGACGGCGTCAGCGTTGCACCCGGCGGTTTGCAACTGAACGGCTCGGCCGTCGCCGGCGTCTTCGGCCCCGCGAACGTGGCGCTGGAGAGCCGCTTTCTCAACAACCACCCCGGGCACAAGGTCGCGGAGAGAACGTTCTCGGTGTCGTTCACCAGGGGTTCCATATTTGTCGGCGAAGGTGGAACGGCTGAAGCGACTTTCGAGATTGCTCCGCCGCCGGCGGAATCAATCACCGTTTTCTATGCCATTGACTACAGCACCGCCGACGCCGACGATCATGACGCCGTCCCCCTCGAGATCGTGGTGCCTGCAGGTGAGATGCACGGAACCATCCGTATTCGCATCATAAACGATGACGACATCGAATCACTGCGCGAATGGTTTCATATTCAACTGGTTCTCCCGCTGGGCTACAGCTCGGAAAGAGACAGAGTAACAGTCTCCATCCAAGAAGGCGTTTGCGACAGAACACCGGCAATAAGGAATTACATCGTGGAAGCAGAGTCTTCTTCAAATTGCGGAACCGTCCCCTCCGTAGGATCCCTTTCCAGCTTGTTGGCGGGAAATACGGGTATCACGTCTCTAAAGGAGAAAGATTTCTACCTTTTATGGAGTCTTGAGACATTGGACCTGCATGGCAACCAACTGGCGGCCTTGCCACCGGGCTTGTTCAACAATCGCCGTCTTCTTCAGGATTTGCGGCTGGACGGGAACAGTTTGACCGCCTTGCCGACAACGATATTCAGCAGTCTCGACTCCCTGCAAAAGTTGCGGCTGAACGACAACCAACTGGAGGCATTGCCGCCGGGCATATTCACGGGACTTTCCATGCTGGAGGTGCTTCACCTGCACGGTAACGCCGACACGTTCACGATGACCCTGCGCTTGGCGCTCGACCACGAGACGCAAGATCTATCATCGGTGTTCTCGCCGCTCGCCCCCGCGCCGTTCAGGCTCACGTTACTCGAAGGAGCGCCGTACCCTCTGCAGGTTCGCTTGGATCCGTCCGGCGTCGCGTTATCCACCAACGCGGTGGTGATTCCCGCCGGCGCCACGCGGAGCGAGCCGTTCACCGTGACCTGGCTCAGGGGCGTAGCCACGATTGGAATCGACTTCGCCCAACTGCCGTCGCCGCCCAATGATTGCGACGACGGCGATAAACATCAGGGGCAATGCTTCACCGGGTTTGAATTTGCGGGAGAACCATTTTCCTATACGCAGGGTGGAACGGGACCTCAGGTGTCAACGATTCGGTTCACCTCGGTCCCGCCCGGTCTGCAGACCTACAGTGCGGCGTTGAGAGAAACCATCGACGTGGACGTGATCTTCGACGGAGAGTTGATTGTGCCGTCGTTCCCCGCCGGATCAAGCTCACCGACGTTGGCGTTGCAGATTGGTGACAACCGACGCACCGCAACTTACGTGCCGAACCGCAGCGGCGGTAACGTGCTGAGCTTCAGTTACACGCTGAGGGAGAATGATCTTGACGAGGACGGCGTCAGCGTCGCGAACGGCGGTTTGAGCCTGGGCGACGGGCCCATCACCGGCATCTTTGGGCGGGCCGCGAACGCGGCGTTGGAAACCCGCCTCCTCAACGACCGTCCCGGGCACAAGGTCGGAGCGACAGTGGTCTTTTTGACGTTCGCCGAACAAGACAGAGTTATTCTTCGCCTTGAAAGTGCAATGGTCTTGGATGCAGAGCTCGACCTCAACGCAGCGCTGCGGGAACCGCTCGTCGTTCACTACACTGTCACCGCGGATTCGGCCGACGCCGACGATTATCGTGACGCCGGCAACGGCATGGTCACACTGCCCGCGGGATCAACGACCGGAGCAATTCGGATCTCCATCATAGATGATGAAGACATCGACCCGCTGCGCGAGGCTTTCTACATTGATTTGGTTCCTTCCGGCGACTACGCACTGGGAGACCGCCCCAGATTGAGGGTCATTATCCTGGAAGGCATCTGCGACAGAACAGAGGCGCTAATCGAGTTTATGGCACAGCACGAGCTCCATCCGGGGTCACCTTGCGCCCAGTTCAATCGTCTAGACGGATATGGAAGACTCCAGCTGGGGAGGACTGGTCTCACGTCTCTAAAGGAGAAAGATTTTTCCGGGTTCGTCGATCTCCATACATTGCTCCTGAATGGAAACCAGCTGACGGCCTTGCCGTCAGGCTTGTTCAACGACCTCGGCAACCTTCGGGAGTTGCGACTGCAAAGAAACCATTTGACGGCCTTGCCGCCAAGCTTGTTCAACGGCCTCGGCAACCTTCAGGTGTTGCTGCTGCAGCACCAATATCCGGATGAATCGAGCAGAGGATTGACCGCCCTGCCGGAAAGGATATTCAGCGGTCTCGATTCCCTGCAAATTCTGCGGCTGGACGCAAATCGGCTGACCATGCTGCCGCCGGGCGTGTTCTCGGGGCTTTCGAGTCTGAACGCGCTTCACCTGCACAACAACCCCGGCTCCATGTTCGCGTTGACGCTGCGCTTGGAATCCGCCGATGAAACGGAACTATCCGCGGCGTTTGAGACGTTCAACCCGGCGTCGGTCAGGCTGACGTTGCTCGAAGGAGCGCCTTATGACTTGGACGTTCGATTTGAGGCATCGGGCGTCACGCTGCCCCCCAACCCGGTGATGATTTCCGCAGGCGCGACGCAGAGCGAGACGTTCACCGTGACCCGAAACATGGGCGCAGCCAGGGTTGAAATCGACTTTGCCGAACTGCCGCCGCCCAATGATTGCAATGAAAATCGTAAATACAATGGGCAATGCTTCACCGGTTTTGAAGTTGTAGGATCACCGATTGCCTATGAGCAGGACGGGCCGGGGCCTCAAGTGTCAACGATTCAATTCACCTCGGTCCCGAGCAGTCTGCACACCTACAGCGCGGAGTTGAGAGAAGCCATTGACGTGAACGTAATCTTCGACACGGGGTTGATTGTGTCGCCATCTTCCCCCGGAGGCGATCTACCGACGTTGACGTTGCGGATCGGCAACTCCATGCGCACCGCAACTTACGTGTCGAGCCGCAGCGGCGGCAACGTGCTGAGCTTCAGTTACACCCTGAATGAGAGTGATTTTGACGAAGACGGCGTCAGCGTCGTGCGCGGCGGCTTGCAACTGAACGGCGCGACCGTCACCGACATCTTTGGCCGACCCGCGGTCGTGGCGTTGGAGAGCCGCTTCCTAAACGACCGCCCCGGGCACAGGGTCGCGGCGGCAGTGGTCTTGTTGACGTTCTCCGGTTCCGACGAAAATGCTCCTTTACTTGAAGGTGAAACGGTTGAAGTGATTTTCGAGATTACTCCGGCGCAGGTGGAACCAATCACCGTTCTCTATGCCGTGGACTACGATAATGCCGACGCCGACGATCATGAACCCTTTTCCCGCGAGGTCGTGGTGCCTGCAGGTGAGACCACCGGAGCCATCAGTATTGAAATCACGGACGATACCGATATCGAGCCGGTGCGCGAACGGTTCCATCTTGACTTGGCTCCCTCGCCGAGCTACAGGGTGGAAGGACGATCCAGAGTAACAGTCCTCATCCGAGAGGGAATTTGCGACAGAACAGAGGCGCTAAGGAACTTTATAGTCAATGCCCATGCCCAGAGGACGCATTGCGCCCAGTTCGCACATCTAAACGACTATGAGAGACTCCAGCTGGGAGAGACTGGTCTCACGTCTCTAAAGGAGAAAGATTTTCTCCAGTTCAGCGAGCTCCATACGTTGTACCTGAACGGAAACCAGCTGACGGCCTTGCCGTCAGGCTTGTTCAACGGCCTCGGCAACCTTCGGGAGTTGCGACTGCAAAGAAACCATTTGACGACCTTGCCGCCAGGCTTGTTCAGCGGCCTCGGCAACCTTGAGACGTTGCTGTTGCAACACCAATATCCAGATGAGTCGAGCAGAGGATTGACCGCCCTGCCGGAAAGGATATTCAGCGGTCTCGATTCCCTGCAAATGCTGCGGCTGGACGGAAACCAGCTGGCCGCGCTGCCGCCGGGTATGTTCTCGGGACTTTCGAGTCTGGACGCGCTTCATCTGCACAACAACCCCGGCTCGACGTTCGCATTGACGCTGCACTTGGAATCCGCCGGCGAGAAGGACCTGCCATCGGCGTTGCAGACGCTCGACCCGGTGCCGGTCAGGCTCGCGTTGCCCGAAGGGGCGCCATATCGCTTGGAAGTTGATTTTGAGGAGGTATCAGGCGTCACGACGCCCGCCAATCCGGTGATGTTTTCCGCAGGCGCTACGCGGAGCGAGACGTTCACCGTGACACGGGACAGGGGTGTAAATATGATTCGAATCGGCTTTAGCGAACTGCCGCCGTCGCCCAATGATTGCAATAACGCTCGTAAGCACAATGGGCAATGTTTCACCGGGTTTCAAATTGCAGCAGAACCATTTTCCTATATGCAGGAGGGGGCGGGGCCTCGGGTGTCAACGGTCCGGTTCACCTCAACCCCGCGAAGTCTGAACACCTACAGCGCGGCGTTGAGAGAAACCATTGACGTGAACGTAATTTTCGACAAAGAGTTGATCGTGCCGCCGTTCCCCGCCGGATCAAGCTCACCGACGTTGGCGTTGCAGATTGGTGACAACCAACGCACCGCAACTTACGTGCCGAGCCGCAGCGGCGGCAACGTGCTGAGTTTCAGTTACACCCTGGACGGGCGTGATTTTGACGAAGACGGCGTCAGCGTCGCGCCCGACGGCTTGGGATTGGGCGACGGGCCGCCCATCATCGGCGTCTTCGGCCGGGCTGCGGACGCGACGCTGGAGAAACGCTTCCTCAACGACCGTCCCGGGCACAGGGTCACGTCGAGACTGAGCTTGTTGTCGTTTGCCGGTTCCGACGGAAACGTTCATTCCCGCGAAGGCGAAACGGTTGAAGCGATTTTCGAGATTACCCCGGCGAGGTCGGAAGAAACCACCGTCTACTATGCTATTGATTACGATAACGCCGACGCCGGCGATCATGAACACATTCCTTTCGGCAGCCGCGAGGTCGTGGTGTCTGCCGGAACGACCGTCGGAACCATTCAGATTTTCATCGAAGACGATACGGACGTTGAACCGCCGCGCGAACGGTTCCATATTGATTTGGTTCCCTCGCCGAACTATGCATTAGGGGACACGCGCAGGTTGACGGTTCTCATCAACGAAGGCGTTTGCGACAGAACCCCGCAGGTTCAGACGGCGGTCTTGGCGCAGTTGACCGGCGTGGATAGTTGCGATGCCGTGACGAACGCGGGCTTGGCCGGGTTGACGGAGGATTTGGCGCTTAATTCAACAGGCATAACCAACCTCAACGAGAGGGATTTTTCGGGGCTTGCCAATCTGCAAATCCTGCATCTGAACCACAATCAGTTGTCCACGCTGCCGCCGCGCATTTTCGACGGGTTGAACCGGCTGCGGGAAATAACACTGCAAAACAACCGGCTGGGGCAAGGGGACGCCGGAGGTACGTTGCCGGAAAACCTGTTCGCCGGGCTGTCGCAGTTGAGAACGGTGCGGTTACAGAACAACCAGCTGTCCACGTTGCCGGCGACGCTGTTCAGCGAGTTGAACAATCTGCAAATCATACAGCTGGAAGGAAATCAAATATCTGAATTGCCGAACAAGGTCTTCTTCGGTCTTAGCAGTCTGCAGAACTTGAATTTTTCAGACAACCAGGTAACCCGGATACCGGCGGGGGCGTTTTCCGGCTACAACGACTTGCGGTCATTGCTTTTTCGAAACAACCCGGTGGGCTCTTTGCCGCCGGGCGTGTTCTCGGACCTTGCAAAACTGGACTGGCTGGATTTCAGAAATACCGGACTGACCGAGCTGCCAGCAGGCGTCTTTGCCGGACTTTCCCGTGTAGGAGCGCTTCACTTGGGGGGCAACCCCGCCGGTGATTTTGAGTTCCGGGTAAGGCTTGAACTTGGCGACGGCGTTCAGGCGCCGTCGCTGACGTCCGGCCCGGTGCCGTTTCGGGCGACGCTGCGTGAAGGCGCACCGTATTCCTTGACCCTTCAAATTGAAGCGCAAAACGGCGGGTTATCCTCCCCCGAGCTGATGATTGAGGCAGGCCGCACGCAGAGCGGGAACGTCTTCTTAACTCGGGACCCGGGCGCCGATTCCGCTGCGGTGAGTTTCGTCTCCCTGATGCCGCCGGCGCCGCCAAATACGTGCGGCAGCCGTTGGCGAAAAGTTCCAAATAACGATGACGGCGAATGCTTCACCGGTTTTGCAATCGGCTTCGACGATGTCCCGTTCATCTTGGACACCGTCATCCCGATGCTGACGGGCGTCGCTATCGTTTCAATGCCGATCGGTGAGGCTTATGCGTCCGGAGAAACAATTTCGGTTGCGTTGAGTTTCAACGAAGAAATCATGGTCATTCCCGGAGACGAAGACTTGGCTTTGAACCTAGAAATCGGATCCACCCGGCGAATTGCGGTTCACGACGCGGATCGAAGCGGCACCGACACGTTGGTTTTCAGCTACGAGGTGGTGGACGATGACATGGATTCCGACGGAATCAGCGTCTCGGAAGACGCACTGGTGGTGCCCAACGGCGCACGTATTCAAGACCGTTCCGGCTTCAGCGTGGACTTCGGCGTGGGCCCGCCGCTGACCGGTCATGAGATTTCAAACGAGAGAGGGCACAGGGTGTTTCGCACCCTGTCGTTGGTGTTCGACCCGCCCGTGCTCGAGGTTGTATGGGGCAGTTCGGCGGCGTTCTCGGTGACGACCGAACCTCCGATTTCGCAGACGGGATGGTCGGTGCAGTTAATCCTTGACTTAGCGGAAGCCTTGGAAGCGGGACTGGAGTTCCCCGGCGGATCAGGTGGAAATTACGAGGCGCGTTTGAATAGTTTCGACCCGGCGAATCGAGACAATATCGTGACAGCGCTTCCG
>CAZKLI010000095.1:0-2967 GCA_964553575.1 uncultured Chromatiales bacterium | reverse complement strand
TCTTAGCACTCGATTATCCCTCGGCCAACCAATACCAAACTTTCGCTTCCCCCATGTTGATCGGTAGGCCATCGTATCTTGCACCGCAGCCTGCCGTTCTCCACTCGTTTTCCACAGGCGGCATTGTCTGAACTTTCCCCTCACGACGTTACAAAACAGAGAGACGAACCGCGGCTGATTATCCCGTGCATCGACGCCCACCGATCCGTCCGCCACGAGCCGATGAAGCACGCTTCGTCCGGCTTGACAATCGGCGGCGGGTCGCTAATGTAGGAGCCGAACGTCATGCCTGAATTCCGAGTGCCCGATTCGACCGCCAACAAAGATTTATGGAACCCGCGTGCGCAGGTCATCTTGCACGCGCTGATCGAAAGCTACATCGAGACCGGTCAGCCGGTCAGTTCGCGCACCCTGGTCGCCAACACCGGTCTCAACCTGAGCGCCGCGACGGTGCGCAACGTGATGGCGGGGCTTGAGAGTCTCGGCTACATCGAGGCGCCGCATGTCTCGGCAGGGCGGGTGCCGACGGTGCACGGCTACCGCAAGTTCGTGGACACGATGCTGGAGATGAGGCCGCCGAACAAGGCGGAGTTGCAGCGGTTGCGCGCGCACCTCGGCCCCGACAAGGAGGGGCGCGAGTTGTGCGAGGAGGCGGGCGGGCTGTTGTCCGAGATTGCGTCCATGGCGGGGATAGTGACGGTTCAGCGGCGCACCGCCGAGCGTCTCAAGCGCGTCGAGTTCTTGAGCCTCGATGCGCGCCGCGTGCTTGCGGTGCTGATCCTGCAAAACGGCGAGATCGAGAACCTGATACTGAAGGTTGACCGCGAATACACCAATTACGAGTTGCAAAGTTACGCCAACTATCTCAACGCGCATTTCGCCGACAGCGACCTTGATGAGGTGCGCGAGAGGGTGCTCCGGGAGTTGCGCGAGATGCACGAGCAGATGGGGCGGGTCATGATCGAGGCGGTCAAGCTGGCGGGTCAGGCGCTCGACGGTCTGTCGCAAAGGAGCGATTGCATGGTGTCCGGACAGACCAACCTGATGCAGTTCGAGGAGTTGGCCGACGTGGATTATCTGTACCGGCTGTTCGGCGCACTCAACGAAAAGCGCGAGATATTGAACCTGCTGAACAAATGCGCCGACGAGGCGCAAGGCGTGAAGATCTTCATCGGGCAGGAGTCGGGCTACCAAGCGTTGCGCGGGTGCAGCATCGTCTCGGCGCCCTACACCGTGGACAACCGCACCGTCGGCGTGCTCGCGGTCATCGGCCCGACCCGCATGGCGTACGAGCGCATCATCCCGCTGGTGGACGTGACCTCCAAACTGCTCGGGCGCGCCTTGAAACACAGCGCCTAGCACATATATATGTCTCAACGGCGCTTTTCCGTCTCACCGCCTTGCGGTCGGCGTTTGCGCTAGCCTTGCACGAGCCAGTAATGAACGATCAGCAAAAGCCTGCCCCGGCGTCGACCACCGAGGACGCCGCGGGCGCCGACGAGCGCAGCGACGCGCAAGCGCCGGGCGATCCGGCTCAAGGCAAAGCCTCCGACGAAAGCCTTGCCGTTTCTTCCGGCAACGGCAACGGCGCTGCCGGTGACGACGAAGCGTTGCCGCTCGAAGAACGCCTGGCCGAGGCCGAACGTCGTGCCGAGGAGTTCCGGGAAGACATGCTGCGGGCGCACGCCGAGCGTGAAAACATGCGCAAACGTACCGAGAGGGACATCGCGCGCATCAGGAAGTATGCGATCGAGGCGTTTGCGACCGAGTTGCTTGAGATCAAGGACAACCTCGAACGCAGCCTGAGCGGCGGCGAGGATGCGGATGACAACGTGCTTGAGGGCGTGCGCCTCACGTTGAAGTCGCTCGAGCGGGTGTTCGAGCGGTTCGGCATCGAGGAAGTGCCCGCGGCGGGTCAGCCGTTCGACCCGGAGCGGCATCAGGCGATGTCCACGCTGAAGACCGCCGAGCACGCGCCGAACACCGTGGTCGAAGTTGTGCAGAAAGGGTATCTGTTGAGCGACCGTCTTCTGCGCCCGGCAATGGTCGTGGTTGCCGCCGCCAGCGAGGCGTCAGGCGAAAAGCCGCGGGACGAGGCCGCCGCCGAACCTGAAGACCAGTCCTGAAGACCGGTTTAAAGATTAGGGTGCTGCTGACCGGCTTCCCGGCCCTGAAGACCTGTCCCGAAAATCAGGGTGCCGCTGACTGGCTTCCCGGGAAGCTAGCCCTGAAGACCGACCTGAAGACCAGGGCGCCGGCGACCGGCTTCCCGGGAAGTGAGGGAATCCCCCTGGAAGACGTAAAGGGCTACCGGCTTTGCAGCCGATTCAGGCATTCCAGATTGTACTGATGACAGCCGGTCTGATAGATGCTCGGATGCCGGATGTTTGCACCCTCAGGGATATATCCCGGCACCATCGCCTCCTGCTTCCACCTGTCGATCGTTGCATCGAGATTTCTTCTCCATTGGTTCTCCCGCTGGCGCGCCCGATAACTTCTCTCCTGCATGTCATCGAACTCCCTGCTGTGGCGCGTGATCCTTTCGTACGTTGACGACGGCGGTTGCCACGACGGATAGGTCGACGACGAGCCGTTGCTCCACTGCGCACCGGCGGGAGACGGCGGCTGCCACGGCTGGTAGGCGGACGGTGGGTTGTTGTCCCACTGCGCGCCGACGGGTGCGGCCAGCGCCATCGTAAATGCGGTGATGAAAAAAGTGATGAATCTCTTCATTTGACCTCTCCTGTTTGCAGGTTTATCTCCAAGCGTTCCTCATGATTGTCCCACAATCCTGGGCTCTCCTGCTCGAAATTAGGCGGCAGTCACATTACCGCCGGGGAGCGAAAAGCCCGCCTCGGCGATTGGCGTTGCTTGGGCGAGGCTCGGCAAAATCCCCGAAAGCCGGGGCGTCTCAAGGGCCGGGCGCCGCAGGGGAAAGCGACGAAGAAGCCCGTCCCGGCAGCCATA
>CAZKLI010000094.1:0-1629 GCA_964553575.1 uncultured Chromatiales bacterium | reverse complement strand
GGCGTCCGCGATTTTTTCCAGGGGACGTTTGGGAATCAGCAGCACGTGAATCGGCGCCTGCGGGACCACGTCCCTGAACGCGAGGCAGAGCTCGTCTTCATAGACGACGTCCGCGGGAATCTCGCCCGCGAGGATTTTGCTGAAAATGGTGTCGGGCACGTTTCGGTCGGGTCGGTTGTCGGCGTCTTTCGCCGGGGGAGCTCCCCCGGTTTTCCGAAAAACGCAAGGCGCCATGATACCATTGCCCGGCGGTTCTTCCGCCCATTCGGCAAACATGAGCAAGACGGCTTTCCTGCTCCTCGAAGACGGGACCACTTTTCGAGGAATATCGTTCGGCGCGCCCGGTTTCAGGGTTGGTGAGGTGGTTTTCAACACCGCGATAACGGGCTATCAGGAAATTCTCACCGACCCGTCGTACGCCCGCCAGATTGTCACCCTGACTTACCCCCACGTCGGCAACACCGGCGCCAACGCGGAAGACGAGGAATCCCGGAAGATTTACGCGGCGGGCCTGGTTGTGCGCGATTGCCCGGCGACCGCGAGCAGCTGGCGCCTTGAGAATGAACTCGGCGAGTATTTGAAGAAGCACGAGACCGTCGCAATCGCCGGCGTGGACACCCGGCGGCTGACGCGCCACCTGCGCGAACACGGCGCCAAGAACGGCGTGATTTACGACGAGGACTGTTCCGAGGCGCAAGCCCGCGACGCGCTCGGGGCGTTCGCCGGGCTTGAGGGCGCCGACCTTGCCGCCGAGGTCAGTACCGCCGAGCCGTACGTCTGGAGTGAGGGCGTCTGGCGCGCCGAAGGCGGATTCAACGCGCCCTCGGCGAAAGGGTTGTCGGTCGTCGCCTACGACTTCGGCGTCAAGCGCAACATCCTGCGAATATTCGCCGACGCGGGCTGCGAAGTGACGGTCGTGCCCGCCAAGACGCCGGCCGACGACGTGCTCGGAAGAAAGCCCGACGGCGTGTTCCTGTCGAACGGCCCGGGCGATCCCGCGCCTTGCGACTACGCGGTGGACGCGATTCAGCGCGTCATCGCCGCCGGCGTGCCGACGTTCGGTATCTGTCTGGGGCATCAGCTGCTCGGTCTCGCTTGCGGCGCAAAGACGGTGAAGATGAAATTCGGTCACCACGGCGCCAACCATCCGGTGCTCGACCTCGACACCGGTCAAGTCCTGATTACCAGCCAGAACCACGGCTTTTGCGTTGACGAGGCGAGCTTGCCGTCGTGTCTTGAGGCGACCCACCGCTCGTTGTTCGACGGCACCCTGCAGGGGATGCGCCACGCCACCAAACCCGCGTTGAGCTTCCAGGGACACCCCGAAGCGAGTCCCGGCCCCCACGACGTTCGCCCGCTGTTCTCGTCTTTTATCGAAATGATGCGCGCCCGTGCCTAAACGCAACGACATCGAGAGCGTGCTGATTGTCGGCGCCGGGCCGATTGTCATCGGGCAGGCTTGCGAGTTCGATTACTCGCCGGTTACTCGAGAGTGCAGGCGTGCAAGGCGTTGCGCGAGGAAGGCTGTCGGATGATTTCGATTGCTTTCAATGGGGCGATCTGCCGTTTGTCGTTCGGCGTCGTCAAGTCCGCGTTGAGCTTCCAGGGACACCCCGAAGCGAGTCCCGG
>CAZKLI010000093.1:0-4568 GCA_964553575.1 uncultured Chromatiales bacterium | reverse complement strand
ACGAAACCGCGCACAAACACCAGTCCGACATCGCCAGGATCGGCGAGGAAGTCGCCGCGTTGCGCGACAAGGTGCACGATTTGGCCGAGGCGGTGCACGCCGAGCAGGGGCGAAGCAGCGACGTGCAGGGACGGCTTGCGTCGCTCGAGGCGTTGCAGGAAGCCGAGCTGCGCGGCGACCAGAGCGCTTTCACGCAGTGGCTGGAGGCGGCGGGCTTGACGCGCAAAGACCGCCTCATCGAACGCATTCACGTCGCCGAAGGCTGGGAGCGCGCGGTCGAGACCGTGCTCGGCGCGTTCATCGCCGGCGTCGAAGTCGCTTCACTCGAGGAACACGCCGTACGCGTCGGTGATTTCGACAAGGGCACGCTGGTGCTGTTCGAGCCGTCCGCCGCCGCCGACGCGGGCGGCACGCTCGCCGACAAGGTGTCGGGCAGCAAGAGCGCCGCCGGCTTGCTCGGGCGGGTGCGGCTGGCCAACGATTTCGAGCAGGCTCTGAGCGCGCGTTCGTCGCTCAAGCCGCACGAGTCGCTGATTACGCGCGACGGCGCGTGGGTCGGGCCGAACTGGATCCAGCTGCACGTTCCCGACAAGGAAGGCGAAAGCGTGTTCGTGCGCGAACGGCACATCGAAGCGTTGCGCGAACGGCTTGCGGAGTCGGCCCGCGCGAGCGAGGCGCTGAAACGCGACGTCGCCGACGCGCGCGCCGATCTAGCGAAGAAAGAAGCGCAGCGTGACGAGGTCCAAGCGCGGTTGGCGACCACGCTCAAGGAAGCCGCGGCGCTCGAAAGCACCGCCGAACAATCCGGCTCGTCGGCGCTTGAAGAAGTGCGAAGCCGTTTGCGCGTCGCACGCGAAACCCTGCACCGCGCCGAGGTTGAACGCGAGGCGGTCAAGGCGGGTTGCGACGCGACGCGCGGGCAAGTCAAGCAGCTGCAGTCGCTGAAAGAGGAGCTGGCGCAGCGTCACCGGTCGCTCGACGAGACGCTGAGCGATCTCGAAAAGCCGATGGAAGAAAGTCGCAGCCGCCTCGACGCCTTGCTCGAGCAGCAGACCGAAGGACAACGGCGTCTCGAACGTCAGGAAGCGGTGCTTGCCGAACTGCAATCGCAGGTGGAAGCGGTCGAGCGGCGCCGCGTCGAGATCAACGCCGAGGTCGAGACGCAGCGTGAGACCTACGAGCGTGCGCGCGCCGACTTGCAGGTGGTTGCCGCGCGGTGCAAGGACACGCGGGCCGAACTCGACAAACTGAACGTTTCCCCGGCGCAGATCGAGACCGGGATGGAAGCGGGCGTCAGCATCGAAGACCATGAAGAAAAGCTCGCTCGCGTGCAAGCCGGCATAGAGCGCCTCGGCGCAATCAACCTTGTCGCGATCGAGGAATTCGAGGAGTTGAGCGAGAGAAAGGATTATCTCGATTCGCAGCACGACGACCTGACGCGCGCGGTCAATATGCTTGAAGACGCAATCCATAAGATAGACAAGGAAACCCGCGAGCTGTTCAAGAAGACGTTCGAGCAGATAAACGCCAATCTGAAAATCACTTTCCCGCGCCTGTTCGGCGGCGGCGAGGCGCACCTTGAACTGACCGAGCGCGACCTGCTGACCACCGGCGTCACCATCATGGTTCATCCGCCGGGCAAGCGCCGGGTTTCGATCAACCTGCTGTCCGGCGGAGAGAAAGCGTTGTCCGCCGCCGCGGTCGTGTTCTCGATCTTCGAGCTCAACCCGGCGCCGTTTTGCCTGCTCGACGAAGTGGACGCCCCGCTCGACGAACACAACGTCGAACGTTTCTGCGAGCTAATCAAGCATAACTCGGGACGCGTGCAGTTCATCGTCATCACCCACAACAAGATCAGCATGGAATACATGGACAATCTGATCGGGATCACCATGCAGGAACCCGGGGTGTCGAGACTGGTCGCGGTGAACGTCGCCGAAGCCGCCGAGATGGCCACCGCGTAACGCGGATTTGCAAACGCCCCGCCGCAACCGCCTTTCTCCCGAGACGCGAAGAACGCGCCGGGTGCGCCCCCGTACAGCCCCGGGTTCAACCTGATTCTTCGGGTAATATGGGCGTCGTGATGGAAGACGCTTTCCCAGGCCTTTTGCGCTGGTTCCTGCTGGGACTCGGCGCGGTGGTCATTGGCGCGGTGTATTGGGTTTCCCGCCGCGGAAGCGGTCGCTCGTCCGCCGATGAGCGAAAGGCGCCGACGGGTTTGTCCCGAAACGCCGACGACGCCGTGAGGCCTGAGCCCGACGCCGCGACGGCGCCCGGACGGCGGATTCAGCAATGGGTCAAACGGCACGCCGGACACCGCGACGAGCAAGCTGCGGAGAAACCGGGCGAAGAATCCAGCCGGGAACGCATCGCGCCGCAAGTCGTGCGCGCCGAGCCGGAAGACGGCGCCGAAGACGCCGAGACCGACGGCAAGCTGCTGGTGCTGCACGTGCAGGCGAAAGCGGAGGGAAAGTTCGTCGGCCCCGAGATCTTGCGCGTCGCCGAACAGACCGAGCTCGAACGCGCCGCCGGCAGCGGAGGCGGTTTTTTTCAGCGCCACGTACAGGGCGCCGCGGCGCACCCCGACGACCCCCCGCTTTTCTACATGGCCAATATGTTCAGTCCCGGGGTTTTCAAATGGGACGAGATGGAATCGTTTTCGACTTCAGGCTTGAGCATGTTCGCGCAACTGCCGGGCGCGTTGCCGCCGATCGAGACTTTTGACGAATTGCTGAAGTGCGCGCGCTTGTTCGCCGCTAAACTGCACGGCGTGGTGCTTGATGAAAGCCGCAGCGACCTCACCGCGCAGACGATTCAGCACATCAAGGAAGACCTGCAAGCGTATGCCAGGGGCCGCGTCTCACCCGGCCCGATTAAATGACATGGCGCAATCCGCGTCCGCACGCGTCAAGCAACTGAGGCGGGAGATCGAGCAACACGAGCATCGCTATTACGTTCTGGACGACCCGGTTGTCAGCGACGCCGAGTACGACGCCCTGTTCCGGGAGCTGCAAACGCTCGAAGACAAGCACCCCGACCTGATTGCGCCCGATTCGCCGACCCAGCGCGTCGGCGGCGAACCCGCGGAGGGGTTCAAGCAAGTCAAGCATCTGCTGGCGATGCTCTCGCTCGACAACGTGTTCGCCGAGACCGAGCTCGAGGCTTTCGACCGGCGCGTGCGCGAGCGCCTCGCCGAGGAAGGAGTCAAAGTCGCCGACGGCGGCGTCACCTATTGCGCCGAGCCGAAATTCGACGGCGTCGCCGTCAGCATCCTGTACCGCGGCGGGCGTTTCGAACGCGCGGCGACGCGCGGCGACGGTTCGACCGGCGAGGACGTCACACAGAACGTTCGCACGATCAAAGCCGTTCCCCTGACGTTGCGCGGCGCCAAGCCGCCGCCGCTGCTCGAGGTGCGCGGCGAGGTGTACATCGCCAAGCGCAACTTCCGAAAGCTCAACGAGCAGGCCGGACGCGACGGTGAAAAAATGTTCGCCAACCCCCGCAACGCGGCGGCGGGCAGCCTGCGCCAGCTCGACTCGCGAATCACGGCGAAACGCCCGCTGTCGTTCTTCTGCTACGGCGTGGGCGAGGCCGCAACTTCCTTGGCCGACACGCACAAAGGCCTGTTCGACCGCCTCGGTGCATTGGGGCTGCCCGTGTGCCCGGAGGTCGGCGTCGCCGAAGGCGCCGGGCGGTGCATCGAGTTCTACCGTGCGATGCTCGACAAGCGCGAGCGCCTGCCGTACGAGGTGGACGGCGTGGTGTTCAAGGTCAACCGGCTCGACTGGCAACGCCGTCTCGGCGAGTTGTCGCGGTCGCCGCGATGGGCGGCGGCGTATAAGTTTCCCGCGCACGAATGCAACACCGTCGTCAAGCAGGTGGTTTTTCAAGTCGGGCGCACCGGCGCGCTGACGCCGATTGCACGGCTTGAGCCGGTGTCGGTCGGCGGTGTTACCGTGAGCAACGTCTCGCTGCACAACGTCGATGAAATCAAGCGCAAGGACGTTCGCGTCGGCGACACCGTCGTCTTGCGCCGCGCCGGAGACGTCATCCCGCAGGTCATCAAGGTAGTCGCCGACAAGCGCCCGGCGCCCGCTCCGAAGCCCGTACCCGTGCCCGCGAAGTGCCCCGAATGCAAAGGCAAGGTCGCGTACGACGGGGAAGACGGCGTAATCCTGTACTGCACCAACGTCTGGGGTTGCCCGGCGCAGCGCAAGGCGTCGGTCGAGCATTTTGCGTCGCGCAAAGCGATGGACGTCGAGGGTCTCGGTGAAAAACTGGTCGCGCGCCTGCTCGAAGAGAAGCTGATCGAGGACTCAGGCGATATTTACGACTTGCGCGACAAGAAAGAGCAAATCGCCGAGCTTGAGGGGCTCGGCGAGAAAAGCGTCGAGAACTTGCTCGCGGCGATAGACAAAACCAGGGACGCGCCTTTCGATCGCTTCATCTGCGCGCTCGGCATCCTCGAGGTCGGCGAGACGGTGTCACGGTCGCTTGCGTTGCGTTTCAGAACCCTCGACGAACTCGAGCGCGCCGCCGCCGAGGATTTGAAGAGCGTGCCTGAGATC
>CAZKLI010000092.1:0-5805 GCA_964553575.1 uncultured Chromatiales bacterium | reverse complement strand
GCGAACGCCTTGTTTCAGGCGCGGGCGGCTTATTCGGCGAGCAGCTTCCCGAGATGCTCGTCTATCGCCTTGCGGTCGTCTTCGGAGACGCACAGCATCGCGAAATGCGCCCACAAGGTGTCAATCACCTTGAGCTCGGCGCCTTTGATCAGCTTGCAGTCGGCTTCCTGGTCGGCGACCGGGAAGAACATGTCGTTGGCGAAAGCGATGACGTAGGTCTTCGCCTGAATCCGCTCCAACGCTTTCCTGAGATCGCCGCCGGTGTGCAGACTGACGTCGCCACGGTACCATTTCTTCATCATCGCGATAAGGTTGTTCGGGTCCATCGGCAGGAACCAGTTCTGCCAGAAGCCGGCGAGAAAATCCTCGAGCGACGAAAACCCGAGACCGCGCCAGACTTCCTTGGCGTAAAGCGCCTGACACGCGCCCATCAACGCGAACAGGTCGGCGTGACGCCTGAGCCCGGCGTGCACGTCGCCCGAGTCCCGGTAGAAGCCGCCGGCGAAAGCCGGGTCGGAAGTCATCGCAGCCGTCAAGGTCTTCAGGAAGATCTTGCAGTGGTCGGAGGTCTTGGCGGTGCCGGCGAACGGCGCGGCGCGCTTGACCATATCGGGGAAACGCACCGCCCATTCATAAGTCTGCTGCGCACCCATAGACCAGCCGAGCACCAGCTGCAGCGTCTCGATGCCGAACTTTTCGGTCACCAGCCGGTGCTGCGCGACGACGTCGTCGCCGATCATGAGTTCGGGAAACGCGGCCTGGTTGTAGGGCGCGGGGGTGTTGCTCGGAGAGGGGGAAATGCCGTTGCCGAACTGCCCGGGCAAAATCACGAAATACTTCTTCGGGTCGAGCGGTCTGCCTTCGCCGATGAACATTTCCATGTGTAGCGGCGAACCCGAGTACATGTGCGGGAACAGCACGGCGTTGCTTTTGTCGGCGTTGAGTTCGCCGTGGGTCTTGTAAGAAAGTTTCGCGCCGCGCAGTGTTCCTCCGTTGATCAAGCCGAAGTCCCCGAGGTCGTGGTATTCGTGCTTGCCGTGAACTTCTTCCGAGTAATACTGGTTTTCATTCATGGGTTCTCCTCCCGTGTTTCAAGCCTGATTTATCGTCAGCCGCTCCCTGACTTGTCGGCGGCGTTCACTCTATCACGCGCGTTCCCGGCGCTTGCAGCCCGCTGCGGTTCAGGGCTTATGCGCGGTAAGCCCGCGTCGGTCTCTCGACCGCCGCAGCTGTTTTTCCGCCCGCCACTGCAACATCCTGCTTTTTGCCGAGTGCATTTTGCTTCTCAGCAGAAAGTAGAAAATCCAGCGCTTCAACGTCTTTATTGGTTTCCACATTGTCTTGTAGCCGGCGGCGTTTAACTAGGGAGATGAGGTGCAGCCGGACATTCCGCTCTTCGGCTATCGCTATCCGTGTACGAGCCAAGCAGTTCTTATCCATTTCTCCAAAGGCATTCAACCAACGCTTCGAAATCACTTTCAGAAATAATTTCAATATCCAAACCGGAATTTTTCAAGTCTTCAGCTTTTCTGTGCTTGGCGCTTTTTTCGTATCCTCTCAGGGCTTCTTTATTTTGAATCCCGACAACAAGCAACGTAGTTTTTCTCCCCACATCCGTAGCGACCGCGCAACCCGCCTCCGCCGCAAGGTTCGCGGCTTCGCGTCGGGGAATTTTGGTGAGTCTGCCGGTAAAGACGATGGTTTCACCATATAGTTTTCCTTCCGGGTTTCCTGCTCGCCTTATGGAAGTGTCACTGTGGGCTGTCTTAGAGATGGGATGTTTAATCCGCTCCAACCATTCATCGACCGATAGTTCCGTTTCGTTACAGGCTTGGAGCAGAATTTTTGCAGCGGCTTTCGCATCTTCCAATGCGTTGTGATGATTGAAGCTGATCCCCAAGTCCGAGGCGACACTCTTCAACCCCCAACCGCGGTCACCGTATTTTTCCGGCCAGGCACAACGGGCGACTCTCGCGCTGTCCAGCCATGTCACTTGCAGTTGTTCGAGTTCGTACCGCGTCATTGCACGCTCGAGTGCGACCCTGTCGAAAGGCGTGTGACTAACGAGAATTGAGCCGCGAAGACGGCGGCACAATTTGTCTCGAACTTCAGGTATGGTCGGGAATCCTTTGACGTCGGATTCTTTAATTCCGTGGATTGAAGTATTCCAGGAATCGAACCAATCTTCAGGATCGATCAAGGACTGCCATTCATCTTCGATTTGCCCATCTTTGATATGAGCTATTCCGATTTGACAGATTGAGGCACGGTCCGCATTGGCTGTCTCCACGTCGATTGCGTTGAAAGTCAACATTTTTCTCTCCAGCTTCATATATGCGGGATCGGCCGAAACAGCAACCGAAAAATGAAATACACGGCGAAGCCCGCGGCGAACGCCGGCAACCCCTCATAAACCTGTTCGTTCAATCCGGCGAGACGCCATCCAATCGCCGTCGCCAGCCCGGTCAGAATCATCGCGATACCCCCGGCTTGCCCTGGTTTTCCTCCGCAAGCGCAGACGATTATAAGCGGGCCGAACGCCGCCCCCATCGCTCCCCAAGCAAAAATCACCAGATTGAAGATGCCGGGATTGCCGCTCAGCGCCATCACGAACGCCGCGGCGGCGCAAACCAGCGTGGCCGCCCTGATCATCAGCGGGCGTTGGCCGAGCTTCCAGTTCGGCGCCAAATCGTTCGACAGCGCCGCCGAACAGCTGAGAATCTGCGAGTCGGCGGTCGAGAGCGTCGCCGAAAACACGCCGGCGACAATCAAGCCGACCCAGAAAGGCGGCAGCAACTGCGCGGTCACGGTGGGCAGCGCCAGTTCAGCGTCAAAGCCGCTCACATTGGGCAGATAGACCCGCGCCAACATGCCGACCGAAATCGCCATGAAATACATGCCGAGATACCAGAAGTAATACCACGGGCGAACGCGGCGATAATGGTCGGGCGCGTCGAGCATCATGATGCGCGACATGATGTGCGGTTGCCCGACCACGCTGAAGCCGGCGAACAACCAGCCAGCGGCGAACAACACGGCGGCAGCCAAACCCACGGTCTGACCTGCGCCCTGGCCCGCGATTTGAGGGCGCCAATCGAGGAAGCCGGGGACAGCCTCCATCCGGGACAGTGCCGCCCCGGCGCCGCCGAGCGCCGACAGCAACGCAAGCCACACGACCACCATCGCCGCAATCATTACGAACGCTTGCACGACGTCGGTCCAAACCGACGCGCGTGCGCCGCCGATTAGGCAGTACAAGGTCACCAAGACGAAACCAATCAGCGCACCGGTGTAGCCGGGAACGTCGCCGACGACCAGCAACATCTTGCTGCCGGCGCTGAACTGCGCGCTGGCGTAAGCGAGCAGGAACAACAGCGAGACGCCGCCGATCAAGCGCCGCATCCAGACGAAATCGCCGCCGTGCCAAGCGCTCAGCACGCCGGCGTAGCTAACCTCACCGGTCGCTTCGGCGGCGCGACGCAATCGCCGGTGCACAATCAGCGAAGTCAGGAAATCGCCGGTCACCAGCCCGGCGCCGACCCACGCCGCCGGCAAGCCCGCGGCGTAGGCGAAACCGACCATGCCGATGAACATATAGCCGCTGTTGTTGGTCGCGACCGCCGACAAGCCGACCATCCACGGCTTGACCGAACGGCTCGCAAGGTAATAGTCGCCGCGCGTGGCGCGGGCGTGGCGCGCCGACCAGAGCCCGACGAGCAGAAACAGCAGAAGGAAAGCAGTGAAAGAGACGATCACGCCCCCGACCCTCTCTTACGGCAAGTCGAATTCGGCGACGACCGGGGCGTGGTCGGACGGACGTTCCCAACCGCGCGGTTCACGGTCAACGAACGCGCCGCGACAACGCAGGCTCAACGCCTTGCTCGCAAGAATCAGATCGATGCGCAAACCGTGGTTGCGGCCGAAAGCGCCGCCGCGATAATCCCACCAGCTGAACTCGCCGTCGGGCTGGTCGAACAGACGGAACGTGTCGGTCAAGCCGAGGTCGAGCATCTCGTTCAACGCCGCGCGCTCGGCGTCGCTGCACATGATTTTGCCCGCCCACCGCGCCGGGTCGTGAACGTCGTCGTCGCCCGGAGCGACGTTGAAATCACCGAGCACGACCACGCGTTCGTGACGTGCGAGCTCGCCTTTGACGAATGCGGTCGCAGCCTTGAACCAGCCGAGCTTGAACGCGTACTTATCGGAGCCGACTTCCTGCCCCTGCACCACGTACAGATTGATTACGCGCACACCGGCGACGGTCGCGGCGAGCAGGCGTTTCTGCCCGCAATCAAGCCCCTCGGCCTCGGTGACAACGTCTTCAATTGCGCCGGCGCGACTCAACACTGCGACGCCGTTGTAGGTTTTCTGCCCCGAATACACGACGCGGCAACCGAGCTCCTCGACTTCAAGTTTCGGAAACGCGGCGTCCTGAACCTTGGTTTCCTGCAACGCGAGCACGTCCGCTTGTGCGGCTTCAAGCCATTCGCGCACCTGCGGCAACCGCACCTTGAGGGAGTTGACGTTCCAGGAGGCGATCTTCATCGAAACGTTCCTCGGCGCATGGCGGGCCGTCGCGGCGTGCGCGACGACTTAGACGTCAAGATTGCTGACTTGCAGCGCGTTGGCTTCGATAAAGTTGCGGCGCTCCGCCACGTGCTCTCCCATCAGCGTATCGAACACGCTGTTGGCGGTCTGGAAGTTCTCGACCTTGACCTCGACCAGCCGGCGGGTTTCAGGGTTCATCGTCGTATCCCACAACTGATCCGGGTTCATTTCGCCGAGCCCCTTGTAGCGTTGTATCGTCCGCCCCCGGCTCGCCTCGGCCATCAACCACCGCGCGGCTTCGTCGAGACGGGCCGCGGCGGCGCCGGCCTCGCCGTATTCGACGCGCGCGCCTTTCTTGAAAAGCTCGTGCGTGTCTTGCGCCAGCTTGCGCATCGTCCTGAATTCCGCGGACAGGAAAAACTCGCGGCGGTAAACGTCCACGTGCTCAAGCCCGTGCACGGTGCGCTTGATTTGCAACAGATTCCCCTCGCCGCCGTCGCCAGCTTTGTCAGCTCGGTGCACTTCGAAAGCATACTTCTCGCCCGGCGCCGCGGCGGCGGCGAGCGCCGCGACCAGCCGCTCGCCCCAAGCCGTCAAAGCATCGGCGTCGTCGACCGCGTCCTCGATTTCTCCCTCGCCGAGCGGGGCGACGAACGGCATTTGCTCAAGGGTGCGTATCTCATGGCGCCTCGCCAAGCGGCGGGCGGCTTCAAGCGCCGCGTGGAAGCGTTCGATCAGGGTCTTGAGCTCGGCGCCCGTGATCACGCCGTTGGCTTTCGCCGCCTTGCCGCCTGCCCGGCCGGCGCCGTTCAACTGGATGCTCCCGCCGTCGAGCGCGACGTCAAGCAGGTAGGCGGCCAGCTCCTGCTCATCCTTGACGTACCGTTCGTTCTTGCCTTTCTTCACCTTATAGAGCGGCGGCAACGCGATGTACAAGTGACCGCGTTCGACGAGCTCGCGCATCCGCCGATAGAACAACGTCAGCAGCAACGTGCGAATGTGTGAGCCGTCAACGTCGGCGTCGGTCATGATGATGATTCGGTGGTAGCGCAGCTTGTCGGGTTCGTACTCCTCGCCGACGCCGCAACCGAGCGCGGTGAGCAGGGTGCCGATTTCGACCGACGCCAGCATCTTGTCAAGACGCGCGCGTTCGACGTTCAAGATCTTGCCCTTGAGCGGCAGTATCGCCTGGGTGCGGCGGTCGCGCGCCTGCTTGGCCGAACCGCCCGCCGAGTCGCCTTCGACCAGGAACAGCTC
>CAZKLI010000091.1:0-7249 GCA_964553575.1 uncultured Chromatiales bacterium | reverse complement strand
GACTTGATTCGACACCGCGCCCGAGCCGATGCCTTCGAGCAGCGCGGCGACCGACGACGCGTGGCACAACCGGGTGCAATGATCCACGTTGTTGTTGGCAAAACCGGTGCGCACGAGTTTCTGGAAAAGGTAGGCTTCTTCGTTCGACCCCTTGGCCGAGCCGAAACCCGCGAGGGCCGCGGGGCCGTCCTTGTCCTTGATCGCTTTCAAGCCGTCCGCGGCGGCGGCGAGCGCTTCGTCCCAGCCGACTTCGCGGAACGTCGCGGCGACGTCGGCTTCGGTGAGGCTTTCGACCTCGGCGACCTTGGGCGCGCCGTTCACGCGCATCAGGGGTTTCGTCAGGCGGTCTTTGCTGTAGATGTAATCGAAGCCGTAACGCCCCTTGACGCACAGGCGCCCGTGGTTCGACGGGCCGTCGCGCCCCTCGACGTAGGTGATCTTCTCGTCGCTGACGTTGTAAGTCAGCAGGCAGCCGACGCCGCAGTAAGGACAGACCGACTCGACCCGCCGGTCGGGTTTCCTGAGCCCGGCTTGCTTTGCCGGCATCAGCGCGCCGGTCGGACAGACTTGCACGCATTCGCCGCAGCCGACGCAGCTGCTCCGCCCCATCGAGTCGTCGAGATCGAATACGATCAGCGATTCGGCGCCGCGGCGGGCGTAGCCGATGACGTCGTTGTTCTGTTCCTCGCGGCAAGCGCGTACGCATCGGGTGCACTGGATGCAGGCGTCGAGGTTGACCGCGATCCCCGGATGGGAAAGGTCGGCGGTCGGCTGGCGTCTCGGCGCGAAGCGGGGCGGGCCGAGCTCGAGTTCGCCCGACCAGTGGTCGAGCTCGTTGTGCAGCGTGTACCCGGTCTGCGGCACGTCGGATTGGAGCAGCTCCAGCACCATCTTCTGCGCCCGGCGCACGCGGGCGGCGTTCAGGGTGACCTCCATGCCCGCTTCGGGCTTGCGCACGCACGCAGGCTGCAACAACCGCTCGCCCTCGATTCCGACTACGCACGCGCGGCAGTTGCCGTCGGGGCGCATGCCTTCGCGGTAGCAAAGATGGGGAATCGCGCAGCCGCTGCGCTTGGCCGCGCTCAGGATGGTTTCGCCTTCACGCGCGGCGAAAGTCTTGCCGTCTATGGTGAACTCGACGGTCGCTTCGGACTCAGGCTGTTTCGGGTCGGCTCCCATCACGACGCCCGGCTCAATTCATTCGGGAAGTATCTGATTACGCACTGCATCGGGTTCGGCGCCGCCTGTCCCAGCCCGCAGATCGAGGCGTCGGCCATGGTCTGCGCGAGCTCGTCCATCAGCCCGACGTCCCAGTCGGGCCGGCTCATCAACGCGACCGCTTTGGCGGTACCGACGCGGCACGGCGTGCACTTGCCGCAGGATTCATGGGAGAAAAAACGCATCGCGTTCAACGCCGCGTCGCGCGCGCGATCCTTGTCGGAGAGCACGATGATCGCGGCCGAGCCGATGAAGCAGCCGTGTTCGTTCAAGGTGTCGAAGTCGAGGGGCACGTCGCCCAACGACGCGGGCAGGATGCCGCCCGAAGCCCCGCCCGGAAAATAGCCGTAGAACTCGTGACCGTCCTGCATCCCGCCGCAGTATTCGGCGATCAGCTCGCGCGCGCTGATGCCGGCCGGTGCGAGATGCACGCCCGGGCGTTTGACCCGCCCGCTGACCGAGAAGGAGCGCAACCCGCGGCGTCCGTTGCGACCTTGCGAAGTGAACCAATCCGCGCCTTTCTCGACCAGCTCGCGCACCCAGTAGAGGGTTTCCATGTTGTGTTCGAGCGTCGGCCTGCCGAACACCCCGACCTGTGCGACGAAAGGCGGCCTCAGTCTCGGCATACCGCGCTTGCCTTCGATCGATTCGATCATCGCCGACTCCTCGCCGCATATATACGCGCCGGCGCCGCGGCGCAGCTCGATGTACGGCAATTTCACCGGTGGGTCGCGCGTGAGCCCGGCCAGTTCGGCTTCGAGCATCTCGCGCACGCCCACGTATTCGTCGCGAAGATAGATATAAACCGATTCGGTGCCGACGACTTCAGCCGCAATCAGCATGCCTTCGAGGAAACGATGCGGGTCGCGTTCAAGGTAATGGCGGTCCTTGAAAGTGCCCGGCTCGCCTTCGTCCACGTTGACCGCCATGCAACGCGGCGCCGGTTGCTCGCGCACGATGCGCCATTTGCGCCCCGCCGGAAAGCCGGCGCCGCCGAGGCCGCGCAGCCCGGAATCCTCGAGCGTCTTGATGATGCTTTCGGCGTCGCGCTCGCCCGCCGCAAGCTCGCGCAACAGCGCATAGCCGCCGTCGGCGCAGTAGTCCTGACGGCCGAGGTGGGCGGTTTTCGGCGCGCGTGTGTCACCCGCTTCGATCGCCCGGATCGTTTTCCCGACGTCGGCACCGGCGACGGGATTGACGCCGACGACGGCCACCGGCGCCGAATCGCAGCGTCCGACGCAGGGCACGCGCTGGACGCGCACCCGCCCCGCGTCGCACTTCGCCCGCAGCGCTTCGATCAGAGTCTCGGCGCCGAACATCGCGCAGGTGACCGAATCGCACACGCGCACGGTCAACGGCGGCGGCGGGCTTTCATTTTCCTTGACGACGTCGAAATGGTGGTAGAACGTCGCGACTTCATAGACCTCGGCGGGCGCCAGCTTCAATTCTTGGGCGAGCGCGACGGCGTGCGCCGCCGAGATGCAGCCGTATCGGTCTTGGATCAGATGCAGAAACTCGATCAGAAAGTCGCGGCGGCGCGGGGCGTCCTTGAGCAGAGCGCGCACTTGCGACAACGCGTCGGGGGTGGCGGTGCGGCCTTTGCCTTGTCCTCGAGTTCGCGGTCGGGACGGGCTCTTGTCGCCAGCACTGGCTGTCGAGGAAGTGTCCATCTGAGACGTCGGCGCGAATTGAGTTCCTGTCACCGGCTTGGAATAAGCGGTGCCGCTATATTACCGCGACGGCGCGGGCGCCGCACGGCCCCGGACAACGTCGCAAGCGGTGTATGATGGCTGAATCCGGAGACCCGCCGGGCAACCAACCGAAGGAGGACGCGATGGGATGGAGAGACATCAAAGCCGAGGAGACCTACTCCGAGGAGGCGATCGAAGAACGCCTGAAGGAAGAGCTGCCGCATTGGCACTATGAAAACGGATGGATCCGCAGGAAATATAAAACACACGGATGGAAAGGCACCCTGATGGTGGTCAACACGATAGGGCACTTGAGCGAAGCGGCGTTCCACCATCCGGACTTGACGGTGTCGTACGCGTTCGTGATCGTCAAATTGATGAACCACGCCGCCAAAGGAGTAACCAACAAGGACTTCGAACTGGCGAAAAAGATCGAGGAAGTGATTCAGTGGCAGCCCGGCAAGGAAGGCGGCGCGCTTGAGGGCACGCCGACCGACCAGCGTTTCGCCTACTTAAGATACGACGATTAATCTCCGCCGGCTTGCGCCCGGAGATGGAAAACCCGCTTGGGGTGGAGGCGTTCGCCGTCCGACGCGGCGACGGCGAGCAGGCCGCCCTGCTCGTCATAGACCCGAAGCAGCCCGTCCGTCGGCAAGCCGCCGATTGCAAGCTTGACGCCGCAACGCAGCTTGCCGGACTGCACCTCGTCGAGACCGACCGCCGGCAAATGCCGCAGCCCCGCGTCAATCGGCAGCAACCGTTGCTCGATCTTCCGCGGATCTTCGCGGCACGCGTCGAGCGTCGGCATATCCACCGCGTCGTTGACCGAAAACCCGCCCGATGCGGTGCGTCTCAGCGACGAGAGGTGCGCGACCGTGCCCAGGGCGTCTCCGAAGTCTTCGGCGAGCACGCGCACGTAAGTGCCTTTCGAGCAGTGCACCTCAAAGCAGAAGCCGTCGGCGGAAAGGCGCTTGAGCGTAAGCGAATGGATGGTTACCCGGCGCGGCTCGCGCTCGACCGCCCGACCGCGCCGCGCGAGCCGGTGCAAGCGCTCGCCGGCGACTTTAAGCGCCGAGTGCATCGGCGGCGTCTGTTGCAGTTCGCCGGTGAACCGGGCGAACAACGCTTTCAGACGTTCTTCGTCGGGCGGAACGCAGTCGCGGGTCTCGACCGTTTCGCCGGCGGCGTCGCCGGTCGAGGTCTTCACCCCCAGACGCACGCAAGCTTCGTAACGCTTGGACTGCCCGGTCAGGTGCCCGAGCACCTTGACGCCCTCGCCGACGCCGACGACCAATAAGCCGGTCGCCGACGGGTCGAGCGTGCCGGCGTGACCGGTCTTGGCGTTGAGGATTTTCCCGGCGTGGCGCGTGATTTGCGCCGAAGTCCGTCCGGCGGGCTTGTCGATGAGCAACAAGCCGTCACGATTCATCATGGGTGTGCTTCGAGGCGGTCCCGCGGTGTTTTTCCTCGGCAAGCAGACGCTCTATGCGCTCACTGCGCCGTTCGACGGCGTCGTCCAGAAACCGCAGCCTGGGCACGGCGCGCAGGTCCAGGCGGTCGGCGAGCGCAGCGCGCAGGAATCCGGTCGCCCGGTCGAGCCCGGCCAGGACGTCGGTGCGCCCGCCGGCATCGTAGGGAGGCATCAGATAAACTTTCGCCAAAGACAGGTCCCGGCTGACTTCGACGTCGGAAATCACCGCGCCCGCGGCGCCCGGGTCCCTGACTTCGTCCCTGAGCAGCCGGGTCAGCTCGCGCTTGACCAGTGCGGCGACGCGCAACGCCCTGTCGCTACTTTCCCGCACGCGTGCAACACCTACAATTCCCGCTGCACTTCGACTTGTTCATAGACTTCGATGCTGTCACCGGGTTTGACGTCGTTGTAATTCTTGACCGCGATGCCGCACTCAACGCCCGAGTTGACTTCACCGACGTCGTCCTTGTGCCGGCGCAAGGACTCCAATCCGCCCTCGAAAATCACCACGTTGTCACGAAGCACCCGAATCGGGTTGCCGCGCTTGACGCTGCCCTCGACGACCTGGCAACCGGCCACCGCCCCCATCTTCGACGACCGGAACACGTCCTTGACCTCGGCGACGCCGACGATTCTTTCCCTGACTTCAGGGCGAAGCATACCCGACATGATCTTGCGAACGTCGTCTATCACTTCGTAGATGACGCTGTAATAGCGAATCTGCACGCCCTCGGCTTGAGCCGCTTTGCGCGCTTGGGCGTCGGCACGCACGTTGAAGCCGATGACGACGGCCCCCGAAGCCGCCGCAAGATCAACGTCCGACTCATTTATTCCGCCGATACCGGACGAAATAATCTTGCTCCTGACTTCACCGGAGGAAAGCGCGGTCAAAGAATCCTTCAGGGCTTCGACGCTGCCTTGAACGTCAGCTTTGATCAGCAGGTTCAATATCGAAGGCGGCTCTTTCTCGAGGTGCTCGAAAATATTTTCGGCGACCATCGCCGGCTTTTGGCTCGCCAGTTTCCCTTCGCGCACCTTGCGGCTGCGGAATTCGGCGATTTCGCGCGCCTTGCGTTCGCTCGACACCACCCGCACTTCCTCGCCCGCCTCGGGCGCACCCGAAAGGCCGAGCACGACGGCGGGTATCGAAGGCTTGGCTGAAGTCAACGGCTTGCCGTTTTCGTCGAGCAATACCCGCACCCGGCCGAATTCACGCCCTGCAAGCAGAACGTCGCCCTTGTTCAGCGTCCCCCGCTGAACCAGCACCGTCGCGACCGGGCCGCGTCCCTTGTCCAAAGCCGACTCGATAACGATGCCGCGCGCGGGCACGGCAACCGGCGCTTTCAATTCCATGACTTCGACTTGCAACAGAATCGCTTCGATCAGCGCGTCTATTCCTTCACCGGTTTTGGCAGAGACCCCGACAAAAATGTTCTCGCCTCCCCACTCCTCCGACGTCACGCCCTTTTTCGCAAGATCGCCCTTGATCTTTTCGGCGTCGGCGTCTTCTTTATCCATCTTGTTGACCGCAACGACAATCGGCACGCCGGCGGCGCGCGAATGCTCGATCGCTTCTTCGGTTTGCGGCATCACGCCGTCGTCCGCCGCCACCACCAGGACCACGACGTCGGTGGCGTTTGCGCCGCGCGCGCGCATCGAGGTGAACGCCGCGTGCCCCGGAGTGTCGAGGAAAGTGACGTCCCCCTTGGCGACGCTCACGTGATAAGCGCCGATGTGCTGAGTGATGCCGCCGGCTTCGGCGTCCGCCACCTGAGACTTGCGGATGCGGTCAAGCAAGGAGGTCTTGCCGTGGTCAACGTGTCCCATCACGGTGACCACCGGCGCACGCGGCAAGGCTTCAGTTTCTCCGGCGTCGGGCTCGCCGGCGAGCAGAAACTTTTCAAGATTGGCCTCGCTGACCGGCCTCGCCGAATGCCCCATTTCCTCGACGATCAGAGTTGCGGTGTCCTGGTCGAGGGTTTGATTGATGGTCGCCATGATGCCCATGCCGATCATCTCCTTGATCAGCTCGCCGCTCTTGACTGCGAGACGCTGGGCAAGTTCTCCGACCGAAATCGTATCGGGCACTTCGACTTCGCGCTTAACCGGCGCGGTCGGCCTTTCAAATTCCTGCTTTCTCGGCTGGATGACCTTCTCGGGCCTGACGCGTTTCTTCTTGGCCTTGCGTTTTCCGCGCTTATCCTTGGCGACTTTGAGCTCGCGGCGGCCTTCTTCTTTCTTTTCGCCGTCGCCGGCCTTGCCGCCGGACGCCGCTTTCTCCTGACGCCGTTTCGAAGCCTCGGCCGGAGAAGCTTGCGCGGGCGCCTTTCTATCGGGTTTCGCCGCCTTCTCATCAGGCTTGGCCGCGCGTTTATCCGGCTTGTCGCCGGATTGAGGCGGCGGTTTTTTCCCAAGGTCAGGTGCTTCGGGCTCCTGCGGCAACGCTTTCTTGCCGACGTAGACTCTTTTCTTCCTGACTTCGACGTTGACGGTGCTGGGGCCGGAAGTCCGGCTCTTGACCTTGATTTGGGAGACGCTCTTGCGGCGCAGGGTGACGCGTTCCTTTTTCTTCAGGGACTGAATCAGCTGTATCTTCTCTTCTTCACTGACGACGTCGCTCGCCGACTTGCCTTGCAGGCCGGCCTTTTCCATCTGACCAATCAACTGCTCGACCGGTTTGCCGATTGTTTTCGCCAGTTGTTCGAGTGTCACTTTGGCCATGCCGAACGCTCTCCGGCGCTACTGCGCCGATTGCCCCTCTGACGTCTCCCGAGGCGTCTCCCGGGGCGGCTCTCGGGGCGGCTGGTCGTCGGGTCGAGTCTCAAACCACGGCGCCCGCGCCGCCATGATCAGGCTCGCCGCCTTTTCC
>CAZKLI010000090.1:0-1711 GCA_964553575.1 uncultured Chromatiales bacterium | reverse complement strand
GAGTGGGACAACGCGTTGCCCGCGTTTGAGACCTTGCTCGGCGAGGCCGACAAGGCGCGGCGGGTCATCGCCGCGGCGGCGGACACGGCGCCCGCGCTGAATGTCCGACCGAACGGTGCGTCGGCGAAGCGAGGCTTGGGTGTTGCTTGTGTTGACAACGCCGCCGGCGGGGTGCTTTAGTTTGAACGCGCGGACTGACGGGGCGGACACGGTGGATTTGCAATCGTTGCAGGAGAGCTTCGGGCGGGCGATGCTCGAGGGTGGCGACGCGCTGGCCGCCCGGGTGCTTCCCGCGGGCGGGCTGTCGGGGGCGCAGAGCGTTGCGGTCTATCGGCGCAACCGCAACGGCGCCTTGACCCGTGCGTTGCGCGAGGTCTATCCGGTGTGCGCGCAGCTGCTCGGCGACGCGCGGTTTTCCGGTATCGCGGCGGGCTACGTGCGGCTTTACCCGAGCCGTGACGCCGACCTCAATCATTACGGCGGACGGTTCGCCGGCTTCCTGCGCCGCTATTGCGAAGAACCCGGCAACCGGGACGATCGCCGCCTCGCCTGTCTGCCCGACCTTGCGCGTCTGGAGCGCTGCTATCACGACGCGCATTACGTCGCGGACGATCCGCCGTTCGACTTCGAGGCGTTCTCGCGGGTCGGTGAACGCGACCGCGGGCGCATCGTGCTGCAGGCGAGCCGCGCGCTGTCGCTGATGTCTTCGGATTACCCGCTGCTTTCGATATGGCGATCGCGCACGTATTCCGGAGCGTCCGGCGGCGAGCGGCTGTGCGTTCACCGCGACCGGCTGTGCCCGGCGATCGTGCGCTGCCCGGCGATGACCTACCGCCTGCTTGAGCACATTATTAAGGGCGAACCGCTCGGCGTCCTGTCGCGGCGCTTCGCACGGCTCGACCGCGACCTGCCGTCGCTGGTCGGCAAAGGCTGGGTGAACGCGTTTCATCTCGCCCTTGAGACCCCGCGTTGAGATGCTCGATCAGGCGCTGTTCGACCAGATGTATCGTTATTGCTGTTCGCTGACCGGCGATGACGACGAGGCGTTCGACCTGCTGCACGACGCGCTTGAGAGATACCTGGCCTCGGGGCGCGGCGCCGCCGAGGTCAGCAAGTTTTACATGATGAGGATCATCCGCAACCGCTTCATTGACGACTGGCGCCGGCGCCGGCGCGTTCAGGCCGAGCCTTTCGACGACCAGAAACATCTCGACTTCGACGTCGCGACGCTCGAACAGGTGACGATTGCCCGCGACATGCTTGAGAGCTTGTGGGCGGGCTTCGACCCGGTCGAGCGCGAGATCCTGTTCCTGTGGGCGGTGGAAGGCTACACGACGAGCGAGGTCGCGCAATGGCTTGAGCTGCCCCGCGGGACGGTGCTGTCGCGCATCTCGCGCCTGCGCAAGCGGGTGTCGGCGCAGGCCGAGGGGGCGGCGTGAACGCGCGCGAGCCGATGAAGCAGGCGGTCGCGCGACTGTTCGGAGGCAAGCGCCTGTCCGCGCGTCGCCTTGCGCAGCTGAACGCGCTCGCCGCTCGAGCTGACGTTCAGGCTGACGCTCAGGCTGACACTCAGGCCGACAAGGGTGACAAGACCGGCAAGGCCGCCGGGGATGCGCACACGAAAGACGCCGCGCCGCGCGGCGTGCGAATCTACTGGGGTGTCGCCGCGGTCGTTTCGATGGTCGCGGTCGCGCTGGCGGCGATGCAGTAC
>CAZKLI010000089.1:0-6456 GCA_964553575.1 uncultured Chromatiales bacterium | reverse complement strand
CATCTGTGCGCTGGGCTCGATCAAGCGGTGCTGCGCAAAGGTGAACGCCGAGCTCGGTTTGCTCGACCCTGAACGCGCCGGCGCAATCGTCGAGGCCGCCGAGGCGGTCGCCCGCGGCGATTACGACGCGCAATTCCCGGTGGACGTGTTTCAGACCGGCTCAGGCACCAGTTCCAACATGAACGCCAACGAAGTGATTGCGCGGCTCGCTTCGGAAAAGGCCGGATGCGAAGTGCATCCCAACGACCACGTCAACGCGGGGCAGAGCTCGAACGACGTGATTCCGACCGCGATCCACGTCAGCGCCGCCTGCGAGATCGCCGGGACGCTCAAGCCGGCGCTTGAACGACTTGCTGAGGCGATCGAGAAGCGCGCGGAAGAACTCGCCGGGGAGGTCAAGACCGGGCGCACCCACCTGATGGACGCGATGCCCGTAACGTTCGGGCAGGAGCTCGGCGGCTGGGCGCGGCAGGTGAGAAACGGCGTCGCACGCCTCGACGCTTCGTTGCCGCGCCTGCTTGAAGTCGCGCAGGGCGCCACCGCGGTCGGCACCGGCGTCAACTGCGACCCGCGTTTTCCCGGGGCGTTTTGCGCCGCGCTGTCGGATCTGACCGGCTTGGCTTTCACGACCAAGCCCGACAAGTTCGAAGCGTTGAGCGCCCAGGACGCCGCGGTCGAAATCAGTGGGCAGCTGCGCACCGTCGCGGTCGGGCTGATGAAGATAGCAAACGATCTGAGGTGGATGAACTCGGGCCCTCTGGCCGGCGTTGGCGACGTCACCTTGCCGGCGTTGCAACCCGGCAGCAGCATCATGCCGGGCAAGGTCAACCCGGTCGCACCCGAGGCAGTTGCGATGGTTTGCGCCCAGGTCGTCGGCAACGACGCAACCATCGCCGTCGCCGGTCAAAGCGGCAATTTTCAGCTGAACGTGATGCTGCCGGTCATCGCGTACAACCTTCTGCAGAGCATACAACTGCTCGCCAACGGCGCACGGGTTCTTGCGCTCAACGCGATAGAGGGCTTTACGGTGAACCGGGAAAAGGTCGGCGCGGCGCTTGAACGCAACCCGATCCTGGTGACCGCGTTGAACAAGATCATCGGTTACGAGAAAGGGGCGATGATTGCGAAAAAGGCGTACGCCGAAAAGCGCCCGATTATCGAGGTTGCACTCGAGGAGAGCGGTTTGCCGGAAGACGAGCTGCGCCGGCTGCTCGACCCGGAAGCGTTGACGCGTCCTCGTTGACGCCGCCGGCTCGGCGCAATCTTGAATTCATTGGTGAGCGCTTTCGCGCGTTTCTTGATCACCGCGGCTGACCATTGCGGCTGACAGTTTGGGCGTTCCGGCAGTTCCGTAAGCAACGCCGCCGTGCACCGCGCGGTCTGAATCAGGTCGCTTGAGACCCGTCCTGCGTCGGCGCAGTTATTCGGGTGCACTTCGCACCCGGTTTTCCGGGTTCAGGCGGCGAGCCGTCTCAGCACGTAGTGCAGGATGCCGCCGTGGCGGAAGTACTCGACTTCGCGGGGTGTGTCGATCCGAACCTTGACCTGGAAAGTTTTGGTGGCGTCGCCGTCGCGCGCGGTTACCGTTGCGACGTCGGATTCGCCTTCGTTGAACCCGGTGACGTCGAACAACTCGCGGCCACTGAGTCCCAGTGATTCGGCGTTCTCGCCGTCGAGATACTGCAGAGGAAGAATCGCCATGCCGACGAGGTTTGAACGGTGGATGCGCTCGAAGCTCTCGGCGATGACCGCTCTGACGCCTTGCAGATAAGGCCCCTTGGCGGCCCAGTCGCGTGAAGACCCCGAGCCGTATTCCTTGCCCGCGAGAATGATGACCGGCACGCCTTCCTCGCGGTAGCGCATCGCCGCGTCGTAAATCGTCATCTGTTCGCCGTCGGGCAGATGCACGGTGTAGCCGCCTTCGACTCCCGGCACCAGCCGGTTGCGCAGTCGGATGTTGGCGAAAGTGCCGCGCATCATGACCTGGTGATTGCCGCGGCGCGAGCCGTAAGAATTGAAGTCGGCGGGTGCGACGCCGCGTTGCTGCAGATAAAGCCCGGCGGGGCTGTCGGCGGCGATGCTTCCCGCCGGTGAGATGTGGTCGGTGGTCACCGAGTCGCCCAGGTACGCAAGCACCCGCGCGCCGAGTACGTCGCCGCGCGTTGCGGGAGCCGGCTCGATGCCGTCGAAGTAGGGCGGATGCGCGGTGTAATCGGAGTCCGGCCAGTCGAACAGCTGCTTTCGCTCGACTTCAAGCGCCCGCCAGTTGTCGTCTCCGTCATAGACGCCGGCGTAGGAAGCGCGGAACTGTTCGGATGACAGTGCGCCTTGCTCGGCGGCGGCGATCTCCTCGCGCGAAGGCCAGACGTCCTTGAGATACACCGGCTTGCCGTCCTTGTTTTCAGCCAACGGTTCGTTGTAGGGATCGAAGTCCATGCGCCCGGCGAGCGCGTAGGCGACGACCAAAGGCGGCGACGCGAGGTAGTTCATGCGCACTTGCGGGTGAACCCGGCCTTCGAAATTGCGGTTGCCCGACAACACCGAAACCGCGACGAGGTCGTTGTCGGCGACGGCGCCGGCGACCGGCTCGGGCAAGGGGCCGGAATTGCCGATGCAGGTTGTGCACCCGTAGCCGACGACGTGGAATCCCAGCGCTTTCAACGCCTCCATCACGCCGCTTTTCTCCAGATAGTCGGTGACCGCCAGCGACCCCGGTGCAAGCGACGTCTTGACCCAGGGCTTGACCGCAAGCCCCTGCGCGACCGCTTTCTGAGCGAGCAGGCCGGCGGCGAGCATCACCGAGGGATTTGAGGTGTTGGTGCACGAAGTGATGGCGGCGATGACCACTGCGCCGTCTTTCAGTTCGACCGATTGGCCGGCGATTTCGGCGGCGGCGGTTTTCGGCGTTTGCCTGCCGCTGATTTCAGCTAAGTCCTTTTCAAACCGCGGCTTGACGTTTTGCAGGCTGACGCGGTCTTGCGGCCGCCGCGGGCCGGCGAGACTCGGTGACACCGTCGCCAGGTCGAGCGCCGGCGTCTCGTCATACGTTGCGTCTTCACATTGCGCGCGCCACAGGCCGGTTTCCCTGGCGTAAGCCTCGACCAGCGCGACCTGTTCGGGTGGGCGCCCGGTCGTGCGCAGGTAGGCCAGAGTCTGCTCGTCTATGGCGAAGATGCCGCAGGTGGCGCCGTATTCAGGCGCCATATTGGCGATGGTCGTGCGGTCGCCGGGAGGAAGCGCATCGAGCCCCGGCCCGTAGAATTCGACGAACTTGCCGACGACGCCGTGCTCGCGCAGCATCTGCACCACGGTCAGCACCAAATCGGTCGCGGTCGTGCCTTCGGGCAGTTCGCCGTCGAGACGAAAACCGACGACGCGCGGAATCAGCATCGAAATCGGCTGGCCGAGCATCGAGGCTTCGGCTTCGATACCGCCGACGCCCCAGCCGAGCACGCCGATTCCGTTCGCCATCGTGGTATGCGAATCGGTGCCGACCAGCGTGTCGGGGTAGGCGCGCACGTCTCCTTTGTCGGTCTTGTCGGTGAACACGACCCGCGCGAGGTACTCGATGTTGACTTGGTGCACGATGCCGCGTCCCGGCGGCACGACCTTGAAGTTGGAAAATGCTTCTTGCCCCCATTTCAGGAACTCGTAGCGTTCATGGTTGCGCTCGAATTCGATGCGCTTGTTCAGGTCGAGTGCATGAGGGTCGCCGAAGCGGTCAACTTGCAGGGAATGATCGACCACGAGCTCGGCAGGCTGCAGGGGGTTGATTCGGCCCGGGTCGGCCGACAACGTCCGCATCGCTTCACGCATCGCCGCGAGGTCCACCAACGCCGGGATGCCGGTGAAGTCCTGCATCAGCACGCGCGCGGGGCGGTACGCAATCTCACGCGCCGCGGCGCCGTTCGAGCCGCGCGTCAGCAATGCCTCGACGTCGTCTCGGGTGACTGTTTCGCCGTCTTCGTGGCGCAACAGGTTTTCGAGCAGAATCTTGAGTGAGTAAGGCAGCTGAGCCGCCTGCGGCAGGCGTGCGGGGTTGAAGATTTGGTATTGTTCGTCGCCGACTTTCAGGTTGGAAAAGGTATCAAAACTATCTTTCATTTTATTGATAATAAAGTGTTTTTCTCTCTTAACTAAAAGGGGAGAGGGTTTTGCAGGTGCTTATATCAGGAAATGCGGCGCGCATTAATAAGCGAATTATATAGAAAGGTCGTCGCCTTAGCGAGCCGGCATAAACGCCATGACCAGCACGCTGGAAAGCCCGGCGATAATTATGATTGCGCCGACGAAAAGCCCGATTATCCACTGGATGACCCGGGTTTGGCTGTCGCTGATTGCTCTTTCAAGATTCCGTTGCCTTTCCTTGAGATTCCGCTGCCTCTCTTTGAGATTATGAAGCGCCTGTCGGACGAATTGTTCAAAGGTTGTGTGCATAAAATTTTCAAGGAGGAATGCCCCTTGGCGGGTTAGAGACAAGGAGAAATTGTACCGCATTGCTGAGCCGCCCTGAGGCGGAAACCAAAGAGCCTGCCAACCCCGTACAAAGAGAACCCCGCGCAAGACGGGGTGCAACATTAAAAGGTTGCCGCCTAGCGAGCCAGCATAAATGCCGTGAGCAGCACGCTGGAAAGCCCGACGATAACCACGACCATGCCGACGAAAAGTCCGACCACCCATTGGGTAATTCGGGTTTGGCTGTTGCTGATTGCTCTTTCGAGATTCCGCTGGCCCTCTTCGAGCTTATGAAGCTCCTGCCGGACGAATTGTTCAAAGGTTGTGTCCATAAAATTTCTTCTTATAGTTCAAGGAGCTTCCCACCGGGGAGAATGCTCCGTGGCAGGTTAAGGCTGGAGAAACTATACCACATTGCTGAGCAGTTCGAGGCGTTTCGGGCCAGTAAGCAGGTATCAGGGGGCAGTGCATAGTTGAGGCACATCTAAAGCGACGCTTCGGCAATCACGCCGCCGCCGAGACATCGCCGCCCGGCGTAGAACACGACCGACTGCCCCGGCGTGACCGCGCGCTGCGGTCGGTCGAAACGCACTTCAACGCAGTCGTCCGTTGTTTTCAGGCGGCACGTCTGGTCGCTTTGACGATGCCTGATTTTTGCCGTGACCGGCATGTCGCAGCTAGGTGCGGCGTTGACCCAGTGCACTTGCTCGGCGACCAGACCCGGCGCAAACAGGGCGGGGTGGTCGTTGCCCTGGACCGCGAGAAGGCGGTTCTGGCCGAAATCCTTGGCGGCGACGTACCAGGCGTTTTCGGCGCCGCCGCGCACGCCGCCGACGCCGAGTCCGGTGCGCTGGCCAATCGTGTAGAAAGGCACGCCGCGGTGCGTCCCGATCACCTTGCCCGACTCGTCCACGATTTCCCCGGGCTGCTCGTCGAGATAACGCGCGAGGAAGTCCGCGAAACGCCGTTCGCCGATGAAACAGATGCCGGTGCTGTCCTTGCGGTCGCAACTGGCGAGCTTTTCGCGTCTCGCCGTCGCCCGCACCTCGCTCTTGTCGAGTTCAGCCAGGGGAAACAAGGTCAGCGCCAGCACGTCGGGGGTCAGCAGGTGGAGGAAATAAGACTGGTCTTTCTCGGCGTCACGTCCCTTGAGCAGGCGCCATTCGCCGCCTGCACGCTCGACTCCGACGTAGTGACCGGTCGCGATCTTGTCAGCGCCGAAAAGCCGCGCGTGCTCGATGAACGACTTGAACTTGATTTCGCGATTGCACAGCACGTCGGGGTTCGGGGTTCTGCCGCGGCGGTATTCGCGCAAGAAGACCTCGAACACGCGGTCCCAGTATTCGCTTGCGAAATTGACCGTATGCAGGGGGATTTCGAGTTGCCGGCAGATCGCCTCGGCGTATTCGAGGTCTTCGGCGGCGGCACAGTAGCGCTCGTCGTCGTCCTCTTCCCAGTTCTTCATGAACAAGCCGAATACGTCGTGGCCTTGACGTTTGAGCAGCCACGCCGCGACCGCGGAATCCACGCCGCCCGAAACGCCGACGGCGATCTTCATTCGCGTTCGTCGAGATGCGACAGCAGCGACAGGGGATAGCGCACGCCCGAGGAGTAATCTTCGATGCAACGCGGCACCATCGGGCTGCGCAGCCGCTCGGCGGGCAGTGCGAGCACTTCCTCGCGGCTCAGCCACGACGCGCCGAGTATCCCTTTGCTCAACGGCCCCGGACGCGCGCCGTTCTCGACGCGGCCGGCGAACGCGACCCGGATGTAAGTTTCCCGGCTGTTCGGGCGGCGCCAGTGATAGACGCCGCTGACGTGCTCGGGAACGAACCGCAGAGCGGCCTCTTCGAGCGTCTCGCGCACGACCGCCTCGATCAGGCTTTCGTTTTCCTCCAGATGCCCCGCGGGCTGGTTATAGACCGCTTCGCCGGAAACCAGTTCCTCGATCAGCAGAAACTTGCCGTCGCGCTCGGCGACCGCGGCGACCGTGATGTGAGG
>CAZKLI010000088.1:0-3452 GCA_964553575.1 uncultured Chromatiales bacterium | reverse complement strand
AGACGTTCCTGCGTTCGTTCTTCGACGACGAACAACTGCACGTTCGTTTCCGTCCCTCGTACTTTCCGTTCACCGAGCCGTCGGCCGAGGTGGACATCCGCGACGGCCGCGGAAAGTGGCTCGAAGTCATGGGGTGCGGCATGGTGCATCCGAACGTGTTGCGCGCGGTCGGCTGCGACGCCGGGCGCTGGAGCGGCTACGCTTTCGGTCTCGGCATCGAGCGGATGGCGATGCTGCGTTACGGCGTCGCCGATTTGCGTCTGCTGTTCGAAAACGACCTGCGGTTTCTGAAGCAGTTCAAACGTTGAGACCATGAAGTTCTGCTCGTCGTGGGTCGAGGAATGGCTGGGGGAGCCGGTCGAGCCGGAGGCGTTGGCGGAAACGTTGACGATGGCGGGGCTTGAAGTCGACAAGCTTAGTCCTGCGGCGGCGCCGTTGTCGGGCGTCGTCGTCGGGCACGTGCGTCACGTCGCCGCGCATCCGAACGCCGACCGGCTTAAATTGTGCGAGGTGGACGCGGGCGGGGCGAAGCTGCTGAAGGTCGTCTGCGGCGCAGATAACGTGCGCGAGGGCATGTTTGCGCCGTTCGCGCCGGCCGGCGCTTGGGTCAACGGCCTTGAGATCAACAAGGCCGAGATACGCGGAGTGGTTTCGCACGGGATGCTGTGTTCCGCGGCCGAGCTCGGTCTCGAGGAAACTTCCGAAGGTCTGCTCGATCTAGACGGTTCGGTCGCCCCGGGCACCGATCTGGTCGAGTACCTGAAACTCGACGATACGGTGTTCGAGCTGGATTTGACGCCGAATCGAGCCGACTGCTTCAGCGTGTTCGGCGTCGCGCGCGAGCTCGCGGCGATACGCGGCTTTCGTTTGGAGCACCCGCGCCAGGACGCGGTGGCGGCGGCGCATAAACGGCGTTTCCCGGTGCGGGTCGCCGAACCGCAAGCCTGTCTGCGCTATCTCGCGCGGGTCGTTGAGCACGTTGACTCCGCGGCCAGGACGCCGCTGTGGATGAAAGAACGCCTGCGCCGCAGCGGCGTCCGCGCGGTGCACCCGGTGGTCGACGTCATGAACTACGTGATGCTCGAGCTCGGCCAGCCGCTGCACGCGTTCGACCTTGACAAGCTCGAAGAGCATATCGAAGTGCGTTACGCGCGCAGCGGAGAAAGCCTCGAAGTTATCGGCGGCGCGCGGCTTGAGCTCGACGAGCGCAATCTGCTGATTGCCGACGCGCGCGGGCCGGTTGCGCTTGCGGGCATCATCGGCGGCGCCGACAGCGCGGTGTCCGAGTCCACGCGAAACGTGCTTATCGAATGCGCGTTCTTTTCGCCGCGGGCGATTGCAGGCAGGGCGCGGTCTCACGGCTTGCACACCGAGGCTTCCCTGCGCTTCGAGCGCGGCGTTGACTGGAGCTTGCAGAGACACGCCGTCGAGCGTGCATGTGAGCTGCTCGAACGGGTGACCGGCGGCGAGTTCGGCGAAGTCGAGGAAGTCGCGGCCTCGTTGCCCGCGGCTCGTCCGATCGAGTTGCGTTACGACGCGCTGGTGCATCGGCTCGGCGTCGAGGTTGATCGTAACCTGGCGTCGAAGATCCTGACGTGTCTGGGGTGCCGGATGAAGCCCTGCAAAGGAGGGTGGCGTTGCACGCCGCCGCCGTACCGTTTCGATCTTGAGATAGAGGAGGACCTGATAGAGGAAGTCGGACGGATTTACGGTTACGACAAGATAACCGGCGGCGTCAGCACCGCTGTAACGCAATCCGGTGAACCGCTTGAGACCGTCCGCGAACGCAACGACCGATGGAGCGATCGCTTGGTTGAACGGGGGTACTTCGAAGTGGTTACTTACAGTTTCGTTGACCCTGATCTTTTGGCCGAGTTCGACGAGACGCCCGCGCTTGCGCTCAGCAACGCAACGTCCCCCGCGGCGTCGGTGATGCGCACCTCGTTGTGGCCCGGCTTGCTCAAGGTTTTGCAGCACAACTTGAACCGGCAACAGGGAAGAGTTCGGGTCTTCGAGGCGGGCCGATGCTTCACGGGGCGGGACGAACGTCTGATGATCGCGGGTCTTGTCTATGGCGACGTGCGTCCCGAACAATGGGGAGAGCCGTCCCGTGCCTGTGACTTCTATGACGTGAAAGGCGACGTCGAGTGCCTGTTCGCGGAGAATTCCCCGCCGCCGTCGTACGGCCGTTCGGCGCGCCGGGGTTTGCATCCGGGGCAAGCGGCGGACGTCGTTCTCGGCGGAGAACGCGTCGGTTGCCTGGGCGCCCTGAATCCGTCGGTCGCACAGCGGCTCGGCGTCTCGCGCGACGTATTCTTGTTCGAGCTGGACCTCGACGCGGTGCCGCCGCCCGACGTCGTGCGGTTCGAATCGATATCGCCGTATCCTTCGGTGCGCCGCGACGTTTCGGTTACGGTTCCGCCCGGCGTCGGCGCCGAACAGATTGCCGCCTGCATTCGGGGACTCGGCATGGATTTGTTGCGGGAAATCGTGTTTTTCGACGTTTATGAGGACGAAAAAATCGAGGAAGGAAGAAAAAGCATGGCTTTAGGCTTGATTTTTCAGGATATTTCCAGCACCCTAAGCGACGCGGTTTGTGCGGAACTGGTGGACAAGGCGGTCGCCGCGCTTTCCCAATCCCTGAAAATCAATCTAAGGAGTTAAGAGGAGGGCAACAGTGGGTGCAGTCACAAAAGCCGAACTCGCCGAGAATCTGTTTAACGAGCTCGGGCTGAACAAGCGGGAGGCGAAAGAGTTTGTCGAGGACTTTTTTGAGGAAATTTGCGACACGCTTGAATCGGGAAAAGGCGTCAAGCTTTCAGGTTTCGGCAATTTCATGTTGCGCCAGAAATCCCCGCGCCCCGGAAGAAACCCGAGAACCGGCGAAGAAGTGACGGTGTCGGCGCGCCGGGTCGTCATATTTCGCCCCGGGCAGAAGCTCAAGGAGAGAGTGGAAGCCAGCGGCGTTCCGGCACCAACCGCAAGTGAAGAATGAGTTCCCCCCAATCCCTGAAAAGCGTTATTTCACGATAGGGGAGGTCAGCCGGCTTTGCAGCGTGGCTCAGCACGTTCTTCGTTATTGGGAAAAGGTTTTTCCTGAACTGAAACCGGCCAAGCGCCGCGGCGCCCGGCGCTACTACCGCCGCCAGGACATCTATCTCATCCGTCAGATTCATGACTTGCTGCATCGTCAAGGCTACACCATAAGCGGCGCCCGCAAGCAGTTGTCCCGAGGCGGAAGCGAAGTCAAGAGAATGTACAGCGAGCAGCTGATCGCTCAGTTGAAAACCGAGCTCGAGGAGGTGGCCGCGTTACTCAAAGGATGATTCAGAAGGCGGCGTTTCCTTCTGTATCCGTGACGCGGCGGGTGCAACTGACGTGAGTGCACGATTTTCGGTCGGGGCGTGGCGCAGCCTGGTAGCGCACCGCAATGGGGTTGCGGTGGTCGGAGG
>CAZKLI010000087.1:0-3958 GCA_964553575.1 uncultured Chromatiales bacterium | reverse complement strand
GATCTCAGGCGTCAAGCCGTAGCCGAAGCGAAAGCGGTTCGGCACCATGTAATCAATCTGCTCAAAGCCGAAAGTCCTGAACGCCTTCATCAGCAGCGCGGTGCTCGTCGCCCCGTCAACGTCGTAGTCGCCGACAATGACGATGCGGCGGTCGTTCAGGAACGCCTCTTCAAGCATCTCCACGGCGGCGGCGATGCCGGGCATGCGGTCGTGCGGCAACAGCCGCTTGAGACTGAAATCGAACGCTTCGGCGGAAGAGACGCCGCGCGCACTCAGCACCCGCTTGAGCAGCGGAGAAACCGACGCACCCTCAAAAGCCGCGCCGTTGCGCTCGCGGCGTATCAGTTTGGGTCTGACGGGTTCCAACATTTTCGACAAACAGCGGGTTCTTATAATCGTTAATTACGCCTCGTCGGCGCAAGCGCCGGCGGCGGCATCGTTAAAATCGGCGATGCAGTATCATACAAACGGCAACCGGTTCATAGAACATTCTCGGCGACCCACAAGCACCACACCCGACGGCGACTGATACCATGGGCGAACGTATCCTTTTTGTGACCGGAAAACTCGCTTATCGCAGCTTATGCAGAGTACTCGAAAGCATCCAACCAACCGATTTCACCTATATAGTACACGAACTCGGCATCAGTGTCGCGGCCTTGATGACGAGCCGGCTGGTCAAAGCCCGGCTGAAAGACGCGGCGGGCGCCGACCGCATTGTCCTGCCGGGCAGGTTCCGCGGCGATCTCGACGAGTTATCGGCTCATTTCGGCGTGCCGGTGGTGCGCGGGCCTGAGGAGTTGAAAGACTTGCCGGCGTTTCTCGGCAAGGCCGCCGCCCCGCCCGACTTGTCGCACCACGACGTCAAACTGTTCGGCGAAGTCGTTGACGCGCCGGCGTTGTCACCGCCGGAGATCCTTGCGGTCGCCGAACGCTACCGCAAGGACGGCGCCGACGTCATAGACATGGGCTTCCTGCCCGACACCCCGTTCCCGCATCTGCAGGACGCGATTGCACTGCTGAAAGAACACGGCTTTGAGGTCAGCGTTGACACGCACGACGCCGAAACGCTGATACGAGCGGCGGAGTACGGCGCCGATTACCTGTTCAGCCTGAAACCCGACACCTTGTGGGTCGCCGATGAAGTCGAGGCGACGCCGATCCTGATTCCGGAAACGCCGCAAAAGCCGGAAACGCTGTACCGCGCGGTCGAGACGCTGCTCGAAAAGAGACGCCGCTTCATCGCCGATCCGATTCTCGACCCCATACACTGCGGACTGGTCGACTCGATCGTGCGCTATTCCCGGTTGCGGCAGCGTTACCCGGAAATAGAAATGATGATGGGAATCGGCAACCTGACCGAGCTGACCCACGCCGACAGCGCCGGGGTCAACGCGTTGCTGCTCGGCGTTGCATCCGAGCTCGGCGTGCGCAACGTGCTGACGACCGAGGTCAGCGAACATTGCCGCAAGGCGATCAAGGAAGCCGACCTTGCGCGGCGCATCCTGTTTCACGCGCGCACCGAGGGCGTGCCGCCGACGGGCGTCGACGACGGCTTGATGATGCTGCACGAAAGAAAACCCTTCCCTTACGACGCCGGAGAAATCACCGAGTTCGCGCAAAACGTCAAAGACAAAAACTTCAGGATTCAAGTCGCCGAAGACGGCGTGCACGTCTATAACCGCGGTCTGCACAAGGTCGCGGCCGACCCGTTCGACTTTTATCCCGACCTCGGCGTGTCTGACGACGGCGGGCACGCGTTTTATCTGGGCGTCGAACTCGCCCGTGCGCAGATCGCGTGGCAACTCGGCAAACGTTACAATCAGGACGAGGAACTCGGATGGGGTTGTGCGGTCGAAAAGACCGACGAAGATCCGAGCCGGCGGAAAGAAGCGGGCGTGACGCTGAAAGAAAAACTGAAAAAAGCCAAAGGCAGACGAGTCGCAGGCAAGCGCGGGACGGGGCGGTGATCCGGGAAACCATCGTTACCACGCGCAACGCGGACGGCGGCGACCACGTCGCACCGATGGGGGTGCACGTGCACGGCGAAGAGCTGGTGCTGGCGCCGTTCAAGCCGTCAACGACGCTGGACAATCTGCTGCGCGAGCGGTGCGCCGTCGTCAACTACACCGACGACACCCGCGTCTTCGCCGGCTGCCTCAGCGGACGCGGAGACTGGCCGTTGATTTCCGCTTCCAAAATCGGCGCCAGACGCCTCGGCAACGCGCTGGCGCACGCCGAAGTCAGGGTCACGCAGGTGCAGGATGATGAGCTGCGCCCGCGTCTCTCGTGTGAAGTCGTCCACCGGGAAACGCACGCGCCGTTTCCGGGGTTCAACCGCGCACAGGCGGCTATAATAGAGCTTGCGATACTCGTCAGCCGCCTGGACAGGCTGCCGTGGGAAAAAATCGAACGAGAAATAGCCTACCTGCAGATTGCCGTGGACAAGACCGCCGGGGAAAATGAAAAGACCGCATGGGGCTGGCTGATCGATGAAGTCGAAACGTTCAAACGCAAGAAAGGCATTCGGTGAGCAAACTTCTCGCAAGCGTGCGTAACGTCGAAGAGGCGCACGCGGCGTTGTCCGCGCCGGCCGACGTGCTTGACCTGAAGGAACCCCGCCGCGGCGCGCTCGGCGCACTCGACCTCCAAACCGTGCGCGAGATCGTGGACGCCTGCGCCGGCGAGCGCCCTATCAGCGCCACCGTCGGCGACCTGCCGCCCGACCCGGCGGAGATCTCGGGAAAAACCGAGGAGTTGGCGGCTGCCGGCGTCGATTACGTCAAAATCGGCTTTTTCGACTCGCGTTACTTTGAGATTTGCGCGGGCGCGCTGGCTCCCGTGGCGAAGCGGTGCGCGTTGGTCGGCGTGTTGTTCGCCGACCGCTTGCGCGACTTCGAAGGGCCGAGCCGGTTGCTGAAACACGCGGGCTTCACCGGCGTGATGATCGACACGGCCGACAAAAGCCTGGGGTCGGTGAGAAAGCTCGCCGACGAACAAACGTTGCACCGTTTTATTCTCACCGCGCGCGAGTTGTCTTTGCTGTGCGGCGTCGCCGGCTCCCTCACGCTCGAGGACGTCGAACCGTTAGCCGCACTCGGGCCGGACTATCTGGGATTTCGCACCGCACTGTGCAAGAACCGCCGCCGGGAAAACGCCGTTTGCGAAAAGGCCGCCGCCGAAATCGTCAAGAAGTTAAGCGGCGCGTCGAAACTCGCCGCTTAAAACTTCACGTGCCGACTCGGCGGCGTTCCGCTCAATCAAAAAAGGGCTCTGACAAGGTTGCCTAAGCGACCAACGTCAAGAGACGTAAAGAGAAGCGCAGAAAGAATAATCGTAATTACCGCCATTTGAAGATGCATTGCGGTTTTCAGACTGGCTATGTTTTCACACATGCCCGTGAAGTTACGCCTGTCGAATGCTTCCCCAATTACTTGATGGAGTTCTTGCTTGGTCACCAAGTTATCCATCCTTTGGTTGAGATTGGCGATGTCGGCTTTCGTCGCCATGTCGGCGATGTCGGCTTTCGCCGCCATGTCGGCGATGTCGGCTTTCGTCGCCACGTCAACCATCGCCGACGAGACGGCGGTGTGAACCTGCTCGCCGATGACTTTGACCATGGCTGCCGCCTGATCTTCAGACATGTTGGTTTGGGCCAATTTACGCACTTGCTTCGCGTGGTTTTTCCGCATTGTTTGCGATAGTTGCATATTTCTCTCCGTAGTGTCAAAAGTTAGAGGAATCGCAAAACTAATCGCAGAAAGGCGTCCCGGGACGGCTATCAGGATAAGCGGTCGTATTCAGCCGACAAGCGACGTTGCGGCCGGAAATCACCCCCTAAGACGCTGAAAATCCTGAATTTATCGCCGATTGTCGAGCCTGAGGCGGCAGGTTTCGCAAGAAAAATCGTCGTCCAGCCACTGCTCCACGCCGACCAGCGCACATCGCAGGTTCGGGC
>CAZKLI010000086.1:0-4682 GCA_964553575.1 uncultured Chromatiales bacterium | reverse complement strand
GTCTCGCGGGGCAGGATCTTCCCGGCGCCGCCGCAGTGCTGCCGCTGGTCGCGCTGCCTCTGCTCGTCGGCGGCGTCTATCTTGTCCAGAAACACGTCATCAGCCGCTGGTTCAGCAAGTTCGACACCATCCGGGAATACTTGCTGCTGCTGACCATCGGCTGGAGCGTCGGCGTCGCGGAGCTCGCCGAGTTCGTCGGCCTGTCGAGGGAAATCGGCGCCTTTATCGCGGGCATCACGCTCGCCGCCAATCCGGTCGCCTTGTACATCGCGGAATCCCTGAAGCCGATTCGCGACTTTTTCCTGATTATCTTCTTCTTCTCGCTGGGAGCGAGCGTCAACTTGGACGTCATGCTCGACGTCGCCGTCCCCGCGTTGCTGCTCGCCGCCCTGGTCCTGGTCTTGAAGCCCGTAACATTCAGCGTCCTGTTGCGCGCGTCGGGGCAAGACCGGCAACGTTCGCTGGAAACCGGCGTGCGCCTCGGGCAGGGCAGCGAATTCTCGCTTCTGGTCGCGGCGCTCGCGGTCGAGATCGGAGTGATCGCGCTGAAGACCGGCGCCTTGATCCAAACCGTCGTCCTGCTGACTTTCCTTGTCTCGCCCTACCTGATCGTGATGCGTTATCCGACGCCGATCGGGCTGAGCGAGAAACTGCGCCGTGATTGAACGGGCGCCGGGGAAGCGTGCGCGCTATCCTTTCGGTCTCATCTGAGGAAACAGGATCACGTCGCGGATGGATTGCGCGCCGGTGAACAGCATCACCAGGCGGTCTATGCCGATACCCTCGCCCGCGGCGGGCGGCAAGCCGTACTCGAGCGCGGTGACGTAGTCCTCGTCGTACGGCATCGCTTCCTCGTCGCCGCGGGCGCGCTCCTTCATCTGCTCTTCAAAACGCCGGCGTTGATCGTCGGGGTCGTTGAGCTCGGAAAAGCCGTTGGCGATCTCGCAGCCCGCGATAAACAACTCAAACCGGTCGGTGAGACTCTCGTCGTCGTCGCTGCGCCTTGCGAGCGGCGAAACTTCGGCCGGATAACCGGTGACGAACGTCGGCTCCTCGAGCGTGTGCTCGACGGTTTTCTCGAACAGCGCCGCCAGCAGGCGCCCACATCCGGCTTCGGCGTCGGCCTCGACGCCCTTTGAGGCCGCGAACCCGGCGAGCGCGGCGCGGTCGGCGAGGTCGCCCGCGTCCAAACCGGCGTTGTTGCGCAGCACCGCCTCGGCGACGCCGACGCGCGCGAAAGGCTTGGCGAAATCAAACCGCTTGCCGCGGCTCTCGAGCACCGTGCCGCCGCACACCTCAAGACACAACGCCCTCAGAAGGTCTTCGGTCAGGTCCATCAAATCCCGGTAATCGGCGTACGCCTGATAGAACTCGAGCATCGTGAACTCGGGGTTATGGCGGCTTGAAACGCCTTCGTTCCTGAAGTTGCGGTTGATCTCATACACTTTCTCGACGCCGCCGACCACCAGGCGCTTCAGGTACAACTCGGGGGCGATTCTCAGGTACAGCTCCGCGTCCAGGGCGTTATGGTGGGTTACGAACGGCCGCGCTTTCGCCCCGCCCGCGAGCGGTTGCATCATCGGTGTCTCGACCTCGAGAAATCCGCGTTCGTCGAAATAGCGGCGGATGAACGAAATAATCCGCGAACGCTTCTCGAACACGGCGCGCGCCTCGGCGTTCATCATCAGGTCAAGATAACGCCGGCGGTGACGCGCCTCAACGTCGGTGAGGCCGTGAAACTTTTCGGGCAAAGGCCGCAGCGACTTGGCCAGCAGGCGCAATTCGTCGGTTTCGACGCTCAGCTCGCCGGTCTTGGTCTTGACCATCACCCCGGCGGCGCCGACCAAGTCTCCGACGTCCCAAGTCTTGAATTCCGCGTAAGCGTCTTCGCCGACGCGGTCAACGCGCACGAACAGCTGAATATCGCCCGACGCGTCGCGCAACTTGACGAACCCGCTCTTGCCGATCACCCGGATCATCATCATGCGTCCCGCGACGGCGACCCGCGCGTTTTCGGCCTGCAACCCAGCGGCGTCGAGCCCGTCGTAACGGCGGTGCAGTTCCGCCGCCAAGCGGTCGCGGCGGAAGTCGTTGGGGAAAGCCGCGCCGGCGCCCGACCTTTGCCGCTCGCGCAACGCGTCGAGCTTCTCGCGGCGGCGCGCAATCAGCCGGTTTTCGTCGCGGTCGCTCATTAAAGACCGCGCTTGAGGCTTTCTTCCATGAACGGGTCGAGCTTGCCGTCGAGCACGGCTTGGGTGTCGCCGGCCTCAAACTGCGTGCGCAAATCCTTGATCCGCGACTGGTCGAGCACGTACGAGCGAATCTGGCTGCCCCAGCCTATGTCGTCTTTCGACGCCTCTATCGCCTCTTGCTCGCCTTTGCGCTTGCGCATCTCGAGTTCATACAATTTCGCTTTCATCTGTTTCATCGCCGTGTCCCTGTTCTTGTGCTGCGACCTCTGGTTTTGACATTGCACCACGGTTCCGGTCGGCAGATGGGTGATCCTGACCGCCGACTCGGTCTTGTTCACGTGCTGCCCGCCCGCGCCGCTCGCGCGATATACGTCTATGCGCAGATCCTCGGGGCTGAGGGCGATCTCGACGTCGTCCTCGACCTCGGGCGACACGAACACCGCGGCAAACGAGGTGTGACGGCGGTTGCCCGAGTCAAACGGCGATTTCCGCACCAAGCGGTGGACCCCGGTTTCGGTGCGCAACCAGCCGTAAGCGTAGTCACCGCAGATCTTCACCGTCGCGCTCTTGACACCCGCGACTTCGCCCGCCGAGGCTTCGATCATCTCGGTTGAAAAGCCCTTGCTCTCGGCCCAGCGCAAATACATGCGCAGCAGCATCTCGGCCCAGTCCTGCGCCTCGGTGCCGCCCGACCCCGCGGTGACGTCAAGAAACGCGTCGTGCGCGTCCATCTCGCCCGAAAACATTCGCAGGAACTCGAGCGACGCGACCCGTCCGGCAAGCTCGCCCAGATCTTTCCCGACGCTGTCGACCATCTCGGCGTCCTTCTCTTCCTCGGCGATTTCCAGAAGCCCCGCGCCTTCGTCGAGACCGCGCTGGAGGTCGTCAACGGCGTTCAGCGTGCGTTCAAGAGCCGCTTTCTCGCGCCCCATTTCGGCGGCTTCGGGACGCTGCCAGACCTCGGGGTCTTCCAAGCGGCGCGCTATCTCGCCGCAACGCGCGAGTTTGGCGTCGTAGTCAAAGATACCCCCTCAGCGCCTGAACGCGCTGTCCGAGTTCTTTCAAGGTCTGCTTGACCGAAGTCAGCTCAAACACGGGGGGCTTTCACTCGATTACTTCAAGGTAGCGGATGTTCAGCATCGGCGCGCGCCGGCCGTTGTACTCGTCCGCGGCAAGCAAATACGCGATGCGGATCTTGCTCATGCTTTCGTTCACCGGATACTTCTGCATGTTATACAGTATGCCGCGCAACTGCACGTCTTCCCCCTCGGGACGCAAGGTCAGCTGCAGATGACGCTCGGCGATGACGCGGCTGCTTTCGATCTCGAAGACGCCGTCGAAAACGGGCTCCGGAAAACTCACGCCCCACGGCGCCGCGGTTCGCAGTTCGACCGCGTTCTCGAACGAAAATTCCTCCGGCGCCAGCATCCCGTCGCTGAACAGGCGATTCTCAAGCACGTCGTCGTCCATCAGCTTCGCCGCCTCCTCCTCGAACGCCGTCTTGAACCGGTCGAATTCGCCGTCCGCCACGACCAGCCCCGCGGCCATCGCGTGGCCGCCGAAATGCCGGATCACGCCGGATTCACGCAGCGAAACACGTTCGAGCAAATCCCGGGCGTGCACTCCCGGCACCGACCGCACCGAACCCTTGACACCGCCGCTTGCGGTTTTCGTGAACACCGCGCACAGGCGGTGAAACCGGTCTTTCAACCTCGACGCGAGCAAACCGATTACGCCTTCGTGCCAATCTTCGTCGAACAGGCAAATCGCAACCGGCACTTCTTTCTCGTCTATCAACACCTGCTCGACCGAAGACAACGCCTGGGCTTCCATGTCCTTCTCGACCTTGCGGCGCTTCTGATTGATCGTGTCAAGCAACGTCGCCAACCTCATCGCGTCCCCCATTCTTTCAGCGAGCAGGCACTCGATGCCCGTCGATATGTCCTCGAGACGCCCCGCGGCGTTGATTCGCGGCGCCACGGCAAACCCGAGGTCGGAGGTCGACGTCTTGCGCAGCGGCCTGCGGGAAACCGACAGCAAAGCCTTGATTCCGGCGCTGCACTTGCCGCTGCGGATGCGCCGCAGCCCCTGCTCGACCAAAATCCGGTTGTTGTCGTCGAGCGGCACGACGTCGGCGACCGTCCCGACCGCGACCAAGTCGAGCAAAGAATCAAGACGCGGCAAGTTGCCGAATTCAAAGTGACCGCCTTCGGCGAGCCGCCGGCGCAGCGCGGCGACGAGGTAAAACGCGACGCCGACGCCGGCCAGCGCGCGGCTCGGGAAATCCGACCCTTCGACGTTCGGATTGACGATGGCGGCGGCCGCGGGCAGGGTCTCACCCGGCAAGTGATGGTCGGTCACGATTACTTCGACGCCGTGGTCTTTGGCGATCTCGACGCCTTCGACGCTCGCGATGCCGTTGTCGACGGTGATGATCAAATCGGGCTGCTTGGTCTTGACCGCCGCCTCGACGATCTCAGGCGTCAAGCC
>CAZKLI010000085.1:0-3204 GCA_964553575.1 uncultured Chromatiales bacterium | reverse complement strand
GTATCCCCAGGGCCGCCGCGCATTGTAGCGCACCGAACCAGCTGGGGGGGGCTTTACAATCCCGCCGTGATGCGAGGGTTTTTGCCAGATCGTCTTTGCAATTACGCCTTACTGATGCGTCTGCACCGCCCGATCGGCGTCTATCTGCTGCTGTGGCCGACGTTGTGGTCTTTATGGCTTGCAAGCGAAGGGCGCCCGGCGCAAACGGTTTTCATCGTGTTCGTGCTCGGCGTCGTGTTGATGCGTTCCGCCGGTTGCGTCGTCAACGACTACGCCGACCGCGAGCTCGACGCTCAGGTCGAGCGCACCAAGGAACGCCCGCTTGCGGCGGGGAAAGTGACGCCGACCGAAGCCTTGGTTCTGGCCGGCGTCCTCGCGCTGGCGGCTTTCGTCTGCGTGTTGCTGACCAACTGGCTCACGATCGTGATGTCGTTCGCGGCGCTTGCGCTCGCGGCGAGCTATCCGTTCATGAAGCGCCTGCATCATCTGCCGCAGGTGCATCTCGGCCTTGCTTTCGGGTGGGCGGTTCCGATGGCTTGGTCGGCTCAGACCGGTGAGTTTCCGGCGCCGGTTGCATGGCTGTTGTTCGTCGGCAACGTGTTCTGGACGCTCGCGTACGACACGATGTACGCGTTGGCCGACAGGAAAGACGACCTGCGGGCGGGCGTCAAATCGAGCGCCATCCTGTTCGGTCGTTACGACCGGGCGTTGATCGGCTTGTTTCAGCTGCTGAGCCTGTCGCTGCTCGCCGGCGTCGGCGGCATCAGCGGCGCGGGAGGATGGTTTTACGCCGGGCTGACCGCCGCCGCGGCGCTTGCGGTCTATCAGCAATGGCTGATCAGGCACCGCGAGCCGACGCAATGCCTGCGCGCTTTCTCCAACAACGCATGGTTCGGCCTCGCGGTGTTCGCCGGCTTGTTCATTGATTTGCTGCCGGACGTTGGTTCTTGAGAAAGGGAGAAAAGCCTGCAATCTGCTCCGACTTACCCAACTTATCTGAGGGAACGCAGCGGCTGCGTCCTCGCCGCGACCCACGCCTCAACGCGCTCGACACCGGCTTTGCGCAAAACCCGCGCGACCTCGTTGACGGTCGCACCGGTCGTCATCACGTCGTCAACGACCACGATGAACCGGCGGTGGGGGCGTTTCCGCCTTCTCTTGAGTCGTTTGCCAAGAGTCTCAGCTAAGGCAAAGGTGCCCTTGGGGTTTTTCAAACGCTGCTTGGCGGGCAACGCCGTCTGCGGCGGGTCAAGGCGGATTCTTTCGACGAGGTGCGCGTCGGACGCCACGTCGAGGCGGCGCGCCAGCACCCGCGTGATTTCAAGCGCCTGATTGAATCCGCGTTGGCGCAGACGAACGGGATGCAAAGGCACCGGCACGAAGCAGTCGGGCAGGTCGGCGCCGGCTTGCGCCGCGCGTATCGCAAGCAGGCGTCCCAGCAAGCGGGCGCAGTGCAAACGCTTGCCGAATTTCAAACTGCGTATCAGATTGTCTATCGGCGGCGCGTACGGAAAAGCCGAAAACACGCGGTTCAACTCGGGAGGATGAGCAAGGCAGCGCCCGCAGATCGTCCCTTGCGCAGAGTCTTCCGGCACCGGTCCCGCGCACAGCGGGCAGACGCGCCCGAGCTCAGGCAGTTCGGCTAGGCAGGCGCGGCAGAAGTCAAGGCCCGGCTCGCCTTTGCCGAGACAGGCGGGGCAGGACGCCGGAAACAGCCAGGCGCTGAATAAATCCCACCTCGAAATCCGGCTTGACCGGTCGAGCGGCGCTTTGTTCCAAGTTGACACGCCGGCTTCTCTCTAGGACACTGCGACCGTTATCATTCGACGCAAGCGATGACGTCTTTCCCGCAACCCTTGCCTGAGCAAAACGGCGACGCACCTGTAATCCGCCACGACTGGCGGCGTGAGGAGGTCTTCGACTTGCTGTCGATGCCGTTCAGCGAGCTGCTGCACCGTGCGCACTTGGTTCACCGTCGCTTCCACGACCCGGCGCGGGTGCAAATCAGCACTTTGCTGTCGGTCAAGACCGGCGCGTGTCCCGAAGACTGCGCTTACTGCCCGCAAAGCGCGCATTACGACACCGGCGTGGGGCGCGAGAAACTGATGCCGCTCGACGAAGTAATCGCCGCCGCGAAGCGTGCGAAACGTGAAGGCGCCGAACGTTTCTGCATGGGCGCGGCGTGGCGCCAACCCAGCGACGAGAACCTTGAGCAAGTCGCGGAAATGGTGCGCGCGGTCAAGGCGCTCGGCCTTGAAACCTGTGTGACGCTGGGGATGCTCGACGCGCGGCAGGCGCAGCGCCTGAAAGCAGCCGGTCTTGACTACTACAATCATAATCTCGATACGTCTCCCGAGTTTTACGGTTCGGTGATTACCACGCGGGTATATCAGGATCGTCTCGACACGCTGCAATGCGTGAGACAAGCGGGCATGAAAGTCTGCGCGGGCGGTATTCTCGGCATGGGGGAGTCACGAAGCGACCGTGCCGGGCTGCTCGAACAACTGGCGAATCAGCCCGAGCATCCCGAATCGGTGCCGATCAACCTGCTGGTCAGGATCGAAGGCACGCCGTTTCAGGACAAGCCCGATTTCGACCCGATCGAGTTCGTGCGCACGATTGCCGTCGCTCGCGTCCTGATGCCGAAATCAACCGTGCGCCTGTCGGCGGGACGCGAGGAGATGTCCGACGAGATGCAAGCCTTGTGCTTCTTTGCCGGCGCCAACTCGATCTTCTACGGTGAAAAACTGCTGACGACTCCGAACGCTTCGGCACAGCGTGACCGGGAGTTGTTCACACGTCTCGGCGTCGATGCCGGAACCGACGACGGCCCCCAGTGTGTTAACTGAGTGTGTCAACTGAGTGTCAGCTGAAAGCTTGATTCGCTCGACCCGCGCCCGGCTCGAAGAAAAACGCCGGAACAATCTTTACCGCGTCCGCAGCGTCAGCGACGGCATGACCAAGCCGCGAAGGCGCGTCGCCGGGCGCGAAGTGCTGTCGTTCTGCAGCAACGACTATCTGGGACTTGCGTCGCACGAGCGCGTTATCGAAGCGTTTCGCCGCGGCGCCGAGGAGTTCGGCGTCGGCGCCGGCGCTTCGTGCCTGGTCAACGGCTACACCCGGGCGCATCGCGCGCTCGAAGACCGCCTCGCCGATTTCACCAATCGAGACCGGGCGCTGTTGTTTTCGACCGGCTATATGGCG
>CAZKLI010000084.1:0-5629 GCA_964553575.1 uncultured Chromatiales bacterium | reverse complement strand
CAGTCTGCGACGGTGCGGGTGAGTGCGTCGAGGGACGCGGTTTCGGGGAATCTGAATGTGTCGGCGTTGAGCGGCGCCGAATTGGTCGGCGAGACGACGCTGCCGGTGTCGGTGCAGCCGCGTGCGTTGTCGGTGTCGTTTGCGCCGGGTGCGGTGCGATTGGTTCGCGGCGGCGCGGCGGAAGCGAGGGCTTCGGCGATGGTGCCGCTGAGCGTCGAGCCGGGGCTGGCGGGAGACGAGCGTCTGGTGGTGTCCTTGGCCTCTGACGGCGGCAATCTTGAGGTGAGTCCTCATGAGGTGACGTTGAGTTCGCGCTTGCAGACGGTGGAGGTTTCGGTGACGGCGGTGCTCACCACGGTTTCGACGAAGGTGCTGGTGTCGGAGGCGGGCGGTTCGTCGGTCGGCAATGCGAATGTGGCGTTCGGGTCTTTGACGGTCGAGGTGGTTCGCGGTGTCGAATTGCTGATTTCCGGCCCGGGCGGGATTGATTCGGTGGCGCTCAAGGCGAACGACTCGACCGAGTTGACGGTGGCGACGAGCCCGGCGTTGACGGAGGGTGAGAGCGTCGAGGTCGGTCTGGCGGTGGAAGGCGCCGGGTTGACGTTGATGGGAAGTGAGTCGTTCGAGCTGACGCTGGACGGCGCTCGGACAAGCATGACCGTATCGTTGACCGCGACCGATCCGGACGTGTCGGGACGGGTTGTTGCGACGGGCACGGGTCAGGGCGTAGGAGTTGTTCGCGGTGCGTCGGTCGGGATACGGACGGAGCCCGCGGACGAGGTGTCTTTGGTGTTCGATCCGTCGCCGGAGGTAAGGATAGAGCGGGGTCGCAGCGCGTTGCTCAAGGTTGCGACGAGTTCGTCTCTTGCCGAGGATCAGTCGGTGACGATGTCGTTGAGCGTCGCGACGATGTCGGGCTTTTCTTTCAGCGCCGATGGATCAACGCGGGTTGAGGTCGTGCTGAATCAATCAATACAGGAAGCGTCGGTGACGGTTGTTTCGTCAGCGGTTATCGGCCGGCGGGCGCCGGTTATAGTCACGGCGGCAGCCGAAGGCGTGGAAGTTGACGAGTTTGGGGAGCTGACGTTGGTGTCGGTCACCCCGAGAGTCACGGTGACGTTCGCTCGTGACGGAACGGAGTTTGTTCCCGGTGAGGAGTTGGTGCTGCTTGCGGCGGACGACAATGAGGCAGTCGTATCGCTGGGTCTTGAGGATTATTCGTTGTCGGGCGATCAGGAGATCGTGCTGGCTGTTTCGGTCGACGGGGACGGACTTGAGGTTTCCACGTCGAGCGTGACGTTGACCGCAATGATGCAGTCGGCGCCGGTGACGGTGACCGCGACGGTCGGAGGCGCGTTCGGGACCTTGGAAGTGAGCGCGTCGAGCGGGGTTGAGTTGATTGACGATCCGGCGCAGTTGCCGGTGCGCGTTGAGGAGAAACCGACGGGCGTCAGGCTGAGAATCCGGGTCTTCCTCGAAGGGGCGTTGGAGTAAAGCCTTTTTCAGCCACCGCCGGAAGGCGGTTTTCGCCGGGCCGCCGGCTTTTCACAAGCGAAACCAAGCCCTTTCGGCTGAATGGCCGGATACTCGGATTCAGCTTGTCGGCTGTAGAGGGGGGGGCTTTTTGTGGAGAGCGAGGTGTGTCAGGCAGGCGACGTGAGGTTTTCATCTTCGGAGCTGCCGGTGCGGGTCGGGTGCTTTTCGACGGTCGGTTGCGCGACGACGGAGTCCACGCAGAACTCCGCGTTGCCTTGGTTAACTCGCGTTCCTGCCGATTACGGCGAACCAATCGTCTCGGCCCCGTGACGTGAGTTGGGTCCGATATTATCAGCCGAGGTGGTGACGGGAACCGCGGGGGGAACGTCTTCAGGCGGCGACGGTGAGTTGAATCAGGCGGTGTGAGGCCGGGTTTCGGCGGACAACGGTGTAAACGCGCTTGAACAGCGGCTTGCCTTGAGTTCCGGATAATTAAAGGGGCGGTTCAGTGCGGTAAGCAATGGATGATTTCTCTGCTGATTACCTTGATTTCGCCGCTGTCGGTGCGGTCTATATCCGCGCCGTGCAACCTCATCCCGCCGTCCTCGCGGTCGTCGAAATACGCCTCCAGCGCTTCCCGGATGACAAGAAAGGCAATCTGTTCCCAAGGGATTTCACGTCTCTGATACAAGCCGACGTCCGCAGTTTCTTCGCCGGCGGCGGCGCGCCCGTCTTTGAGTCCGCCCTGATAAACCATATAGACTTGGCTGACGTGTTTCAGGTTGTAGATGCCGTGCAGCCGCAGATCGGTGGGTGTTGCACAGGCTTCTTCGGTCGCTTCCCGTATCGCGGCTTCGACCACCGACTCGTGATTTTCCATGAACCCCGCCGGTATCGTCCATAAACCGCAACGAGGTTCAATCGCGCGTTTGCACAGGAGAATGCGCTCGTCCCATTCGAGGATGCAGCCGGCGATGATCTTGGGGTTCTCGTAGAACACTTCGCCGCAGTCTTGGCAGACGTGCCGGTTGCGGGCGTCGCCCGGAGGCGGCTTGAAAGCGACGTTGGCGGAACCGCAAGCGGCGCAGTAGTTCACGGGTGCGTTTTTTCCGGTCGTGCCCGGGATTTATGCCGGGTTTATGCGGGGTTTACGCGGGGTTCACGCGCCGTCAGCCCGGCGTCTTGCCGACGGCCCTCGGCCTTTGCGGCGAGCGAATCCATTCGCTCCAGGAGCCGACGTAAAGCCGGGACGCCGGGAAGCCGGCGATTTCCATCGCAAGCAGGTTGTGGCAGGCGGTGACACCCGAACCGCACGAGTGGATGGTTTGGGGCTTGTGCAACGCGCCGTACGTTTCGCGCAACTCAGCGGCGGGGCGGAAGCAGCCGTTCTCGTCGAGGTTGGCTTGCAACGGGTGGTTTATCGAGCCGGGGACGTGGCCGCCTTCGGCGTCGACGTTCTCTTTTTCTCCGCTGTAGCGTTCGGGTGCGCGCGCGTCTATGATGACGACGTCGTCACGTTCCCGGATGCGTTCAAGCTCCGCAGTTTCGACCCACGCCTCGTCGTGCGGTTTGCCTGAGAAATCTCCGGGCGCCGCGACCGGAGCCTCTTCTTTCTGCACCGGCTTGTTTTCATCGAGCCATTTCTTGAACCCGCCGTCCAATACGGCTGTGCTTTTATGCCCGAGATAGCGGAGAAGCCACCACATTCTGCCCGCTATCGCGCCGAACGCGTCGTCATAGACGACGACTTGCGAGTCGTTGCTTACCCCCCAAGCGCGTAGTTTCTCGGCGAACTCGGCGGCGTCCGGCAAGGGGTGGCGTCCGCTTTGCGCCGTCGCCGGAGACGACAGGTCCTTGTCGAGGTCGGCGTAGCGTGCGTTCGGCACGTGTCCTCCGAGATAACGGCGGCGTCCTTCGCCGGGGTCGGCCAACGTGAAGCGGCAGTCGAAGATGACCCACGTCGAATCGTTGACGCGGTGCAACAGGTCGTCGCTTGAAATCAGGGTGGTGTAAGAGCCGTTCGCCACCGGAAACTACAGGGGTCGGTTCGGAAGCGCTTTTGAGCCGTTTCGCTTCACGCAGTCCTCGGGTTTTTCGCACAGCTTGCAGTTCAGCCCGCCGCAACTGCCGCGTATGGGTTTTCCGCCGAGCATTAGCCCCACCGCCATCGCGGCGAAGACTGCAAGAACCAACAAAAAAGAAAGCAGATAAGTCATGGCGTTAATATAACACTATGCCGTGGGCGTTCGGGCTCGCCCGATTTCACTCTGTGCCGCTCGTCTGCCGACGGTATTCGATTCCGGCGGCGACTTCCCAGACGACGGTGACTCCCCGCGGAATGAACAAGAGGTCGCCGGCGGCGACTTCTTCGGTTTGTCCGTTGCAGTGGAGAACGGCTTCACCCTCGGAGAGGCAGCATTCTTCTCCCGCCGGATAGTCGCGCACGTGCCGTCCGGGTGAGAGTCTTTCAGGCGGCCAGCTTTCGACGCCGAGAACTTCGAGCTTGCTCGGGCTCGGCGCCTTTTCGATCAGGACGCGTTCCACGGGGTCAGTCGCTTGACGATCCGCCGAGGCACGGCGGCGTCTCGTGCGTCGTTTCCTTGCGCGCGCGCCATTCGTCCGGCGTCAGGGTGTTCAACGACAGGGCGTGGACGGCCCGGTCGAGTTCGTCGGCGAGGACGTGGTTGACCTTGCGGTGGCGTTCGATCAGCTCCTTGCCTTCGAACTCCCGTGCGACCACCGTCACCTTGAAATGGGACTCCGAGCCGGGCGGCACGTTGTGCTTGCCGCTTTCGTTGACGACTTCAAGGTGGTCGGGGCTCAGCGCGCGGCGCAGTTTGGCGGTGATTGTCGTCTGAACCGGGCCCATCGTCGTTTCCGTTATTCAGGTTCGCCGGCGGCCAGCCGATTGAGCTCGAGGCGCAGCTCGCCGGAGTTGTGCACGTGCAACGCTTCCTCTTCGTTCAGGACCGACGAATAAGAGCACGCGTCGGGTGCGTTGATGATCAGCCGAACCTGTTTCGGCAGCAACGCCGCCAAGCGGCGCATTTCATTGGGGACGTGCACGTCCTCGTTCGAGTCGCCGAAACTGACGACCGCCGCCGTCGCTTCAGTCCGGGAAGCCGCGTCGAAGATCTCGTTGCAGACGACGCGTTCCCCAAGATAGACCGGGTTCCAGTCGTGGCTGTTGGCCATGACCGCGGCTCTCAAGGCGGTCAGGGTCGGGTCTTGCGCCATCGAGCATACGACGAAGTTGTTTTGTGCGGCGTCGTTGCGGGTGCTCAACGTAATCAGATAACCGCGGATGGCCTCGGTGAACAGGAGTTGATGGCAATTCGGGAGCTCTCCTTCGCGGCATTCTTCGGTGACGTGGTGCAACAAAGGGGAAATCAGGTCTTCAAGAAGAAACACGACGCCGAGTTCTTGAAAAGCTTCATCAAGGGTGGTCTGCAGGCGGTGCATGTCGAGCTTTTTCACGGCGTCGAAACACCGGTCGAACAGCTCCATGACCGACCCCGTGCTGAGGCGGGCTTCGCCGTGGTCGGTTCTCTGCGCGACGGCGGTTTCGTCGCGCTTGACCATCTCGACCAGTTCATCCAGGGGAAGCCGGGCGACTTCGCTGATTCTCCTGCCGAACTGGGTGACTTGTTTCAGCAGCGACAGGCGCTGGATGTCGGAGTTGCTGTAAAGCCTTCTGTTGTTGCCCGAACGCGCCGGTCGAACCACTTGGTAGCGTTTTTCCCAGGCGCGGATCAGGTCGGAACTCAGCCCCGTGTAACGTGCGACCACCTGAATCGGGTGGTTGTTTTCGGCGTCGTCGGCGCGGATGTTTGACATGTCTTTGTTCATTGTCTGTCTATACCATAAGGCAATTTTACCCGATTAAAGGGGTACTATTCCGCCTCATATCCAGCCCTTGTATTAGACAAACAACCGACAAAACGCCGTTTTGGTGGTATGCTTGACGCCACCTAACACTTGTGTTGAACCAACCAGACAGAGGTGGAGAACAATGAAGAAACTCTTGATTAACGGCCGGTACATGCTGGCGCCGATTTCGATTTTGGCGGGGATGTACGGCGTGTTCATAGGCGGCCCGTGGGTTTGGCTGGGCGTGTATATGCTCGGCGCGGCAATCGTGCTGGACGCGCTG
>CAZKLI010000083.1:0-3021 GCA_964553575.1 uncultured Chromatiales bacterium | reverse complement strand
CGGGTTTTCCCCGAGCACTCATCCGGTTCACCCAACCCCTGAGCCCCTCTCGTTAGGGGCTTTTGGGCGGTCTTCGTCAATTTCGGCGCCGATTTCGACGGCTTGGCCTCGGCGGCACACGGCTTCTCCGCTAGCCGGGGGTTTCACCCCAGGGTTTTCCCCGAAAGCTGGTTCAGTTCGTCCGGCCCGCGTCATGGCTCTCGAAGCGCGATTCCTCCAATGATTTCAAGCGCTTCAGCCGAGCGGCGCTGGTTTCTCCTTCTAGTGTAAATAAGAATGATTTGCATTATCTATCTTATTCGTATAAAGTGGCGGCAAGCACACATTTATACAAGGAGAAAAGCTCATGCTCTCAATCCACGAAATTCATCTGCGGCATCAGGCCATCACCGGCCAGCGGGCTTTCATCCGGCGCCGTCGGGAGCAGGCCGGGCGGGAAGGCCGTCTTCGTCGGCTGGCCGGCGGGTTGGCTCTGCTGGTTTGCGCCGTGGTCCCGGTCGCGGGTGTCGCCGAGACCGAGTTGGACGAGAAAATCGTCATTCTCGGCAGCCGGCAAGGCGTTGAGGAAATCCCCGGTTCGGCCTACTTCATCGGGCCCGAGGAGTTGGAGAAGTTTTTCTACTCCGACGTCCAGCGCATCATGCGCGAGGTGCCCGGCGTGTCGGTTCAGCTCGAAGACGGTTACGGTCTGCGCCCCAATATCAGCATCCGCGGGGTTGCGACCGAGCGCAGCGGGCGCATCACGTTGTTGGAAGACAACGTGCTGATTGCGCCGGCGCCGTATTCGGCCCCGGCGGCTTATTACTTTCCGACCCCGGGGCGCATGCACGCGTTCGAGGTGTTGAAAGGCCCGGCGGCGATTACGCAAGGGCCTTACACGATCGGCGGCGCGTTGAACATGATTTCGACGCCGATTCCCGAAGAGCCGGGCGGTTCATTGCTCGTCGAGGGCGGCGAGGACGCGACCCGCCGCACCCACGGCTACTACGGCGGCGAATTGCACAACGGCTTCAGTTTCCTGCTCGAAACCCACCAATGGGGTTCGGACGGTTTTCAGGACGTGGACCGCAGCGGTGTTGACACCGGGCTCGACGTCGACGATTACACGTTCAAGCTGGGGTATCGGTCGCCCGACGCGCGCCACCGCGTCAATTTCAAGTTCCAGTACGCCGATCAGGACTCGAATCAAAGCTACCTCGGCTTGACCGACGCCGACTTCAGCGCCGGCCCTGATCGCCGCTACGGTTTGTCCTCGCTCGACAACATAAAGACCGAGCACCACCAGTACATTCTCAGCTACCGGTTTGACCTGAGCGACGCGCTGGGCTTTTCGGTCACCGCCTACGACAACGAGCACGAGCGCACTTGGTTCAAGACCGAAGGGCTGGACGCCGACGGCAGCGCGAGCGCCGAGGACTTCGACCGTACCAGCTGGTTCAGCGTCATCCAGGGAATCAACCGGGGCGAGGACGTCGGCGGACTTTCCCCGGCGGAATTGCAGGCCGTTTTGGACGGCACGATGGACACCGTGCCGGGCAGCATCCAGCTGCGGTCGAACGCGCGTGAATACTACTCGCGCGGCGTGCAGTTTGCTCTCGACTGGCAGGGCCAGCTCGGGGCGACGCGCCACGACCTTGAGATCGGCGTGCGTTGGCACGAAGACGAGGAAGACCGGCTGCAACGCAACAGCAACTACCATCAGGAGGGCGGCGAGCTGGTGCTCGATGACCTCGGCGAGCTCGGCAACGCCGGCAACCGCGTGCAGGAGGCCGAGGCCGTCGCGGTGCACATTTATGACAACGTGGACTGGGGCGACTGGACCTTCAGTCCGGGGGTGCGCTACGAAGACATTTCGCAGAAACGTACCCGCTACACCGGCGGCGCCGAGCGGGTGTTCCGCGACAGCCGCAAGAACCACACCAGCGTTTGGTTGCCGGGCTTGGGTGTGCTTTACCGCCTGAGCGACGAATGGACCTTGATCGGCGGCGTGCACAAGGGGTTCACCGCGCCGAGCAACGCGCCCGGCGTCGACGAGGAGGACGCAATCAACTACGAGTTCGGATTCCGCTACGCGGGCGCCAATCTGCGCGGCGAGGTCATCGGCTTCGTCAGCGACTACGACAACATCCTCGGCGAATGCACCTCTTCGTCGGGTTCCGACTGCGAGGCGGGCGACGCGTTCAACGGCGACGCTGCGACGGTCGAGGGGGTCGAGGCGCTGTTTTCGGTCAACCTGATGCCCGACCGCGCTTTTGACGTGCCGTTCTCGCTGAGCTACACCTACATGGACGCCGAGTTCGACTCCGACGTCGCCGACACCGACTTCTTCGGCGACGTGAGCAAGGGCGATCCGATTCCCTACATTCCGGAACATCAGATGCGTGCTTCGGTCGGGGTGGAGAAAGCGGGTTGGGCGGCTTACCTGAGCGCCAACTACGTTGACGAAGTGTGCGTGCGCGCGTCGTGCGGCGAGTTCGAGCGCACCGACGAGATTTGGACGCTCGACCTGGCGGGTAATTACCGGTTCAGCGACGTAATCGAGGTTTTCGGGCGCGTCGAAAATCTCACCGACGAGGACGACGTCGTGGCGCGTCACCCGTACGGCGCGAGGCCGAACAAGGAGCGCACCGCGACCGCGGGTCTTCGCTTGAAATTCTGACGTGAGGGTATAGCCGTGTCTTGCAAGTCTGCTATCCCGGGGGGCTGTATAATCGGCGGCCGTTGCAAACGCAAACGGTGCGCGAAAGCCGACGAACGCCATGAGCAAAAAAGTCTATATCAAGACGTACGGTTGTCAGATGAACGAGTACGACTCGGACAAGATGCTCGACGTACTGCGCAAATCGCACGGCGCGACCGAAGCGAAGACGCCCGAGGAGGCCGACGTGCTGCTGATGAACACCTGCTCGGTACGGGAGAAAGCCCAGGAGAAGGTGTTCTCGGAGCTCGGGCGCTGGCGCGCCCTGAAGCGCCGCCGCCCGGAGCTCGTGATCGGGGTCGGAGGATGCGTGGCGAGCCGGG
>CAZKLI010000082.1:0-2275 GCA_964553575.1 uncultured Chromatiales bacterium | reverse complement strand
AGCTTGCCACGTATCTTGGCGGTCGCTTCGGCTTCGAGCCCCCGCAGCGCCCCCGTTGCGCGCACCGATACGTCGAGGTAACGATGATTGACCGTCTTGATTTCACAACTCAGGACGCCCGCCCGAGTCGGACGCTCCTTTCGGGCGAAAGCCGTCATGCTGCAAGTCATAATGCGCCCACTTTATCAGCTTCCGTATAATGAGAGTTGTCCGGCGCACTTTCGGGAGCCGGCAAGCCGATGAGGAAAAATAAACGAGCCAACGACGAGTTGCGGGCGGTCAGTTTCACCCGCGCCTACACCCGGTACGCCGAAGGGTCGGTTCTGTCCGAGTTCGGGCGCACCAGGGTGCTTTGCACCGCGAGCGTTGATGAACGCGTGCCGGCTTTCTTGAAGGGCGGCGGGAAAGGCTGGGTAACCGCCGAATACGGGATGTTGCCGCGCGCGACGCACACCCGTGTGCCGCGCGAAGCGGTCAAGGGCCGCCAGCAGGGGCGGGTCGTCGAGATTCAGCGGCTGATCGGGCGTTCGTTGCGGGCGGTGATGGACTTGGAAGCGCTCGGTGAACGCACCGTCGTGATCGACTGTGACGTGCTGCAGGCCGACGGCGGCACGCGTACCGCCGCGATCAGCGGCGCCTTCGTCGCTTTGCACGACGCCGTCGGTTGCATGCTCAAGCGTTCGGTGCTGAAGAAAAGCCCCGTCCACGGCGCGGTGGCGGCCGTTTCGGTCGGGATTTGCGCGGGTCAACCGGTGCTCGACCTCGACTACCTTGAAGACAGCAACGCTGAAACCGACATGAACGTCGTGATGAACGAGGCGGGGGGGCTTGTCGAGATTCAAGGCACCGCCGAGGGGCACGCGTTTCGACGCGACGAGCTCGACGCGATGCTGGAGCTCGCTCACAAGGGCGTTCAGGAAATCATCGGTCTGCAGCGCGCGTCGCTGGAATCATGACCACCGTCGTTCTCGCCAGTTCCAACCCGAATAAACTGGCGGAGCTCTCGGCGTTGCTCGACGGGTTCGAAATTCTCCCCCAAAGCGATTTCGGCTTGGAAACGCCGCCTGAGACCGGCGTTGATTTCGCCGAAAACGCGGCGCTCAAGGCGCGTTACGCGTGCGAGCGCACGGGATTTGCGGCGATCGCCGACGATTCGGGTCTCGAGGTCGAGGCCCTTGACGGCGAGCCGGGCGTGCGGTCGGCGCGCTACGCCGGCGAGGACGCGAGCGACGCCGACAACCTGAACAAGCTGCTCGAACGCATAGAACCGTTCCCGGAAGACCGGCTCAAGGCTTGTTTCCGTTGTGCCGCCGCTTATGCGGCGCCTTCCGAAAGCCTCAAGGGCCGTCCGGTAATCGTCGAAGCCTCATGGCGGGGGCGTCTGGTCAAGTCTCCGAGAGGCAAAGGCGGTTTCGGCTACGACCCGGTTTTTTTCGTCGAGGAATACGGCTGCACCGCCGCCGAGCTTCCGCCCGAAGTCAAGAACAGAATCAGTCACCGGGCGCAGGCGTTCACCCGTCTGCGCGGTGCGATAGACGACCGTTCACACGGTTGACCGGGTTGTGACGACGCTGGCGCCGCCGCCCCTGTTTCTTTACGTTCATACGCCGTGGTGCGAGAGCAAGTGCCCGTATTGCGACTTCAACTCCTACGCCGCCAGACAAGCGCCGCCTGAAAGATGCTACGTCCGCACTCTGCTCGCCGATCTCGAATGTGATTTGTCTTATTTGCGCGGCCGTGAAGTCGCCGGCGTTTTTATCGGCGGCGGCACGCCGAGCCTGTTCAGCGCCGAGGCGGTTTCGTCCCTTCTTGAAGGCGTGCGCGAACGAGTCGCGTTGCGCGACGACGCCGAGATTACGCTGGAAGCCAATCCGGGCGGCGCCGACCGCGGGAAATTCACCGGGTTCAAGCGGGCCGGGGTGAACCGGCTCTCGCTCGGCGTGCAAAGTTTCAACGACGATGCGTTGCGTCGTCTCGGGCGGGTGCACGACGGGCGTGAAGCCGTGGCGGCCTTCGAAACCGCGCGCGCAGCCGGGTTCGACAACGTGAATCTCGACCTGATGTTCGCGTTGCCGGGGCAGACCTTTGAGCAAGGCGTCGCCGACGTCGCCCAAGCGGCGTCGCTCGACCCCGAACACGTTTCGTACTATCAGCTGACGCTTGAGCCCGGCACGCCGTTTTACGCCCGCCCGCCCGAACTGCCCGACGACGAATCGGCGTGGCGTCTGGAAACGCGCGCGCAGCGGCTGCTGGAGGACGCGGGTTACCTTCGTTA
>CAZKLI010000081.1:0-4121 GCA_964553575.1 uncultured Chromatiales bacterium | reverse complement strand
GGTGGAAATGGCGGAATCGCTGGGCATAGAGAACGTCGCCCGGGCGCGCCGCCAAGACATCATCTTTTCGATCCTGAAAGTCACGGCGAAAAGCCGGGAAGACATCATCGGCGAAGGCATATTGGAGATTTTGCAGGACGGTTTCGGGTTTTTGCGTTCTCCGGACTGCTCGTATCTCGCCGGCCCCGACGATATCTACATGTCCCCCAGCCAGATACGCCGTTTCGGCTTGCGCACCGGCGACACGATCTTGGGCAAAGTGCGTCCGCCGAAAGAGGGCGAACGTTATTTTGCGATGCTCAAAGTCGAAGCCATCAATTACGAGCCGCCCGAGCAGGCGAGAAACAAGGTTTTGTTCGAGAACCTGACGCCCTTGCACGCGAACGAGCGGTTGAAGCTCGAACGAGGCAACGGCAGCTCCGAGGACATCACCGCACGCATCATGGACATCATCTCCCCCATCGGCAAAGGTCAGCGCGGCTTGATTGTTTCTCCCCCGAAAGCCGGCAAGACGATTCTTTTGCAGAATATCGCGCAGAGCATCACGGCGAATCACTCCGAGTGTTACCTGATAGTGCTGCTGATAGACGAAAGGCCCGAGGAAGTCACCGAAATGAAGCGCATGGTTCAGGGCGAAGTGATATCAAGCACTTTCGACGAACCGGCGACGCGGCACGTGCAAGTCGCCGACATGGTGATAGAAAAAGCCAAACGCCTGATCGAGCACAAGCGCGACGTCGTCATCCTGCTTGACTCGATCACCCGTCTCGCGCGCGCCTACAACACCGTTGCGCCTGCGTCGGGCAAGGTTCTCACCGGCGGCGTCGACGCCAACGCCCTGCAGCGCCCCAAAAGGTTCTTCGGCGCGGCGCGCAATATCGAAGAAGGCGGCAGCCTGACGATATTGGCGACCGCGTTGATAGACACCGGCTCCAAGATGGACGAAGTCATTTATGAGGAATTCAAGGGAACCGGCAACATGGAAGTCCATCTCGACCGGCGAATCGCCGAACGGCGCACCTATCCCGCAATCAACATCAGCCGCTCGGGCACGCGGCGCGAGGAACTGCTGACCGAACCGGACGAGCTGCAAAAGATGTGGGCGATCAGAAGGGCGCTGAGTCAGATGGACGACTTAGAGGCGCTGGACCGTCTGATCAAATACATGCAGTCTTCAAAAACCAACGAAGAGTTTTTTGAAGTCATCAAGCGCAGCTTGCAGAAACCGGGCAAGAACACGCCGTCCCGGTGAAGCGGGGTCAGCGGCGCCTTGCGCGACGACCGACGTCGCGGCGATAGAACGCCCCGGGCCAGCTGATCTTTTCGCAAACTTGATACGCGTGCGCCGCGGCGTCTGACACGTCGCCGGCAAGCGCGGTTACGCACAGCACGCGCCCGCCGGCGGTAACGATTTCGTCTCCCTGCGTTTGCGTGCCGGCGTGAAACACCTTGACCGTTTCATCGCCGGCCGTCGAATCGAGCCCGGTGATCACGTCCCCCTTGTCGTAAGAACCCGGATACCCTCCGGCCGCCATCACCACGCCGAGTGCGGCGCGCTCGTCCCATTCGACGCGGGCGTCGTCGAGCCGCCCGGCGAGCGCCAGCCGGCACAGCTCGACGAGGTCTGAACGCAGGCGCATCAGGATCGGCTGCGTTTCCGGGTCTCCCAAGCGGCAGTTGAACTCGAGCACCGACGGGCGTCCGGCGTCTATCATCAGGCCCGCGTACAAAAAACCGACGAACGGCGCGCTTTCTTCACGCATGCCGTTGACCGTCGGCTGCATCACTTCGCGCAGTATTCGTTGCTGCAGGACGTCGTCAATCACCGGCACCGGTGAATACGCGCCCATGCCGCCGGTGTTCGGCCCTAGATTGCCTTCGTCCCGCGCCTTGTAATCCTGGGAAGTCGCGAGCGGCAGCACGTGTTCGCCGTCAACCAAGCAGATGAAGCTGGCTTCTTCTCCGTGCAGGAATTCCTCAATGACGACGCGTTTGCCGGCGTCGCCGAAATCCTCGCCGGAAAGCATGCCGCGCACCGCCGCCGCCGCCTGTGCGCGGGTGCCGGCCACCACCACGCCTTTGCCCGCCGCCAGGCCGTCGGCCTTGACGACCACCGGGATCTTGCAGCTTTCCAAATACGCCAGCGCGGCGTCTTCGGCGTCGAATATCCCGCAAGCGGCGGTCGGGACGCCGTGGCGGCGCATGAATTCCTTGCTGAATCCCTTGGACCACTCGAGCCGTGCCGCCGCACGCGTCGGGCCGAGCACGGCGAGGCCGCGCTGCTGAAAATACTCGACGATGCCTTGCGCCAGCGGCGCTTCAGGGCCGACGAGCGTCAAGTCGACGTCTTGCTCGATCGCGAAGCGGCGCAGGGCTTCCAGGTCGAGCGGGTCTATCGCAACGTTTTCGACGTCGGTCTCTGCGCCCGTGCCGGCGTTGCCCGGCGCTACGTAAACCCGTTCCGCCGACGGGCTTTGTGCGATTTTCCACGCGAGCGCGTGTTCCCGCCCGCCAGAGCCGACAATCAAAAGTCTCATGAAACCGCGTCAGTGCCGAAAATGGCGCACGCCGGTGAACACCATTGCGACGCCGTGCTCGTCGGCGGCGGCGATTATCCGCTCGTCGTGAACCGAGCCGCCGGGCTGGATCACCGCGATTACCCCGGCTTCAACGGCGACGTCGAGGCCGTCGCGGAAAGGGAAGAACGCGTCGGAAGCCATCACCATCGGCTTGCCGGCGAAGCCGTGCTCGCGCGCTTTCTCGGCGGCGATGCGCACCGAGTCAACGCGGCTGGTCTGTCCCGCGCCGATACCGGCGGTCACGGTGCCGCACGCAAAGACGACGGCGTTGGATTTGACGAACTTCACCACGCGCCAAGCGAACAAGAGCGACTCGATTTCTTCTTTCCGGGGCGGTTTTTCGGTTTTGACCGTCAGTTCTTTTTCGGTGACTTGGGCAAAGTCTTCCTCCTGCACCAATACGCCGCCCAGCACGCTGGCGTAGCGGTACCCGCCGCCGCGCGGCGGCGGGCAGCACAACACCCGAAGCGCGGGTTTTTCACTCAGTGTCTCAAGCGCGTCTTTCGTTGCGTCGGGCGCGATGACGACCTCTGCAAACTGCTTGCTCGAGATTTCCCGCGCGGTTCGTGCGTCGAGCACGTCGTTGAACGCGACGACGCCGCCGAAAGCCGAGACCGGGTCGGCTTCAACCGCGCGGCGGTAGGCTCGGTCGGGTGAATCGGCGCAGGCGGCGGCGCAAGGGGTTGCGTGCTTGACGATAACGCACGCCGGCGCGTCGAGGTTGCAAACGCACTCGTAGGCGGCGCTTGCGTCGGCGAGATTGTTGTACGACAAGGCTTTGCCTTGTCGCTGTTCGGCGTCGGCGAGGCCGCCGCCGCCGTCGGCGTAGAAGGCGGCTTTCTGGTGCGGGTTTTCACCGTAGCGCAGTGCAAGCACCCGGCTGAGAGACGGGGTGAGCGTTGCGGGCGGTGAGCTCTCGGCGGCGTTCGTTCGTGCGTGCAGCCAGCGTGAAATCGCGGCGTCGTACTCGGCGGTACGCCGGAACGCTTTGGTCGCAAGCCTCGATCTCAACGCCTGCGTCGTCGCGCCGCCGTTGTCGCGCATCTCTTGCATCACGGCTTCGTAATCGGCGGGGTCAACCAGCACCGCGACGCGTTCGTGGTTCTTCGCCGCGGCGCGAATCATCGCAGGGCCGCCGACGTCAACGTTCTCGACGGCCTCTTCAAGAGTGACGCCGGGCTTTCGGACGGTTTGTTCGAACGGGTACAGATTCACCGCCAGCAGGTCTATCATCTCGATGCCGTGTTCCGACATCGCGGCGAGATCCTGCTCACGGCGTCCGAGCAATCCGCCGTGCACTTTCGGATGCAGGGTTTTGACCCGCCCGCTCATGATTTCGGGAAATCCGGTGTAGTCCGGGACTTCGGTGACCGCGACGCCGTGCTCATGCAACAGGCGCGCGGTACCACCGGTGGACAGGATTTCCGCGCCGTTTGCCGAGAGAAACCGCGCCAATTCAACGATTCCCGACTTGTCCGACACGCTCAACAGCGCCCGCCGGATTGGAGGTAAGTGTTTCTCTCTGGGAATTATATACATTAG
>CAZKLI010000080.1:0-1785 GCA_964553575.1 uncultured Chromatiales bacterium | reverse complement strand
GAAAACGCTCGGGATGGCGTGCGAGCACTCTCTTCACGCGCGCAACGCTGACGATGTCAACCCCGATTCCCAGAATGACGCCGCGCACGCTCACCGCCGCATCGCTTCCTTCATCGCCCGCACCGCGCCGGCGAGCCCCATGAAAACGGCGTCGGCGATGATTGCGTGACCGACGTTCAGTTCGTTCATCGGTTCAATCGCCGCGATTGCACCCACGTTGCCGCGGTGCAAGCCATGCCCGGCGTTGACCGTCAAGCCGCATTGCGCCGCGTACCGCGCGGCGGCGGTGACGCGTTCGAGCTCGCGCGCCGCCGCCGCGCCGCTGAGGTTGGCGTAAGCGCCGGTGTGCAGCTCGACCAGCGACGCACCGGCTTTCAACGAAGCGTCGATGACCCGTTCGTCGGGTTCGATGAACAGCGACACCTTGACGCCGCCGGCGGAAAGGGCTTTGCATACCTCGCCGATTCGCGCCGCGTGCACCGCGACGTCGAGCCCGCCCTCGGTGGTCAGTTCCTCGCGATGCTCGGGCACGATGCAGCAGAAGTCGGGCCTGACGTCGAGCGCAATCCCGGTCATCTCGTCGGTCGCGGCCATCTCCAGATTCAAGGTCGTCGTCACCGCCTCGCGCGCGGCATGGACGTCCCGGTCTTGAATATGGCGGCGGTCTTCGCGCAGGTGAATCGTGATCCCGTCGGCGCCCGCTTCTTCGGCGATTCTTACCGCCTGCACGAAATCGGGGTACGGCGTGCGCCGCGCTTGGCGCACCGTCGCAACGTGGTCGAGGTTGACCCCGAGCCTGACCCTGCGCTCCGGCGTGTTCCCGGCAACGTCCACGTGCTTTCTCACAAGCCCCGAACGTTCGTACAGACGTTCACGCCGGCGTCGGGGAACGAGCGCCGGTTCAAGTGACCTCCTTGAGGTAGCGGAAAAGCGAGCGGGTGTGCATCGGGCGGTTCCTCATGTAGTAATTGATCATTGCACGCAGCAGTTCCTTGGCTTCGCGCAGAATCCCGGGGTCGCCGTCGGGCAATCCGCGGGCGAGCTCGAGCAAGGTTTCGCCGCGGCACGTCACCGCGCCGCGCCCCGCCCGGGCGCCGCGCACGGGACCTTCGCCCGGCTCGTAACTGTACACCGCCCCGGCGGACAACGGCTCATGGGTAAGATGGTCGTGCTCGAGTTGCAGCCCGTGACCTGAAATCTCGAGCAGCTTGAGTTCGAACCGGCGCAGCACCGGCTCGCAAGCGTCTTCGTCGGCGAGACCGGTGAGCGTCTTGACGTAGTGTTCAAACAGCCGCCTCGACGGGGCGTGCTGCGGAATCAGCCGCGTTACCAGTTCATTGACGTACATGCCGATCATCTGCTTCCGCGGTTCGGTCAAGACCGCTTTGCCTTGCGGGTCAAAGGCGCGCAAATTAAGCAGCTCGCCGCGTCCGCCGCAGCTCAGCAGCACCGGAATAAAGGGCTGCACGTTCTTGCCCAGCATCTTCGACGACTGGCGCACGACCGCGGTAACCCGCCCGTATCCCGGCGTCAGGAACTGCACCAAGCTGTTCAGTTCCTGATAGGGCCTGCGGTGCAGCACGTAAGCGGGTTCCTTGTCGAAAGTCGTCACGCCCCGCCCCCGTCGCTGAAGTAGGCGTTGACCACCGCCGGGTCGCGGCGCCAAGCGCTCCTGGTCTTGACCCACAGCTGGAGGAAGACGCGTTTGCCGGTCAAGCGTTCGATCTCCCGGCGCGCGCGCGTGCCGACGCGCTTGAGCCGCGCCCCGCCGCGGCCGATGACGAT
>CAZKLI010000079.1:0-5305 GCA_964553575.1 uncultured Chromatiales bacterium | reverse complement strand
GTCCCATACCGCGGACTCGGCGCCGTCGAGCGTCTGATAGACCAGCAGGCTGCGTCCGACGCGCAGGAAGTCCACGACTCGTTCCTGCCCGGCCCGCCCGGCCTGCCCGGCTTCGCCGATTGTTCCCCGGTACGCTTCGATCGTGCGACCGTAGTCGCTTTCGATCTGGTACGCCTCGATCAGCTGCCGGAACTTCTCGGACGCGGTGACGTCGGAACGCGACATCATCTGATCGAGCCGCGCGACGCGCTCGTTGCGCTCGTCGAGCAGAAAAGGCAGGTCGGCGCGGATGAACTTCTTGAGCGCGTCCATCATGCGCTCCATCGCGGGAAACAACTCGCGCTCGAAAGTCTCGACGTTTTCTATGTCGGCCTGCCTGAGGCGAACGTCTTCCTCCTGGTCGGCGACCAGCTCGCGCAGGCGTTTGACGTAGGTCTCGAGCGTCTCGGCGTTGCGGATAACCGAACGGTACTCGAGAAACAGGGCGCGCGCCTCGTCGTCAAGCTCGTTGACGAGCGCTTGCGAGACCGCTCCCGCACGCGCACCGCGCACCGATTCCTCGACGGCCTCGTCAAGCGTTTCGTCGGACAAGGCGGCGTTCGCCGCCCCGAGCGACAAGCTGAGAAATATGGCGAGACGAAGCGGCATATCAACGATAATGGCGCGCCCGGAAGGATTCGAACCTCCGACCACCTGGTTCGTAGCCAGGCACTCTATCCGGACTGAGCTACGGGCGCACGCGACACACTGACGAGACTACTATATGCCAAAACCCCAAGCTGATGTGAATTCACGCCGCGACGACGAACGCGCTTCGACGCGCAGAAAGCCGTCTTCTCCCGCAACCGCCGAAGACGATGAACCGCGGCGGTCTCAGCCGTGCAGGTTGCGCAGGGTTTGGGGGGTCTTGTCGAAGTTGGGGTCGATTGCGCCGGCGGGGCAGACGTCCACGCAAGCGTAGCAACGAATACACTCGTCGTCGTCTATGTACAGGGTGTTGTAGTAAAGCCCGGAAGTGTCGGCGGGCTTCAACCGTTCATAGCCGCCGCCGTCTTTCTTCAACTGCACGATCTCGTTGATGCAGTTCTCGGAGGGACGCACCATCAGGCATTCGTCGCACAGCACGCACTTGGTGTTGTCTATCACCGGCGCCGGTGAACGCGCGTCCTCGAACTTGTCGTAACGAATGTCGGCGGGGTTCATGCCGGCGTCGGTCAGCGTCTTGATTCCCAGGTCGATCATCGGCGGGGGGCCGCAGAAGTAAGCGGCGCAGTTCGACACGTCCACGCGCCCGCTGTCGAGATATTCGGTCTTCATGTAGTCGGTAACAAAGCCCCTGCCGCCCTGCCAGCCGCTGTCCTCCGGCTCCTCGGACAACACCGGGACGAATTCAAACTTGCAGTCGGGATGCCAGCGTTCGGCGAACTCGTTGATCCGGTCGAGCATGTACAGATCTTTCTGCGTGCGCGCGCCGTACAGAAACACCGCGTCGCGCTTGACCTGGTGCAGCGCGGCGTCCTCGAGAATCGCAAAAATCGCGCTCATGCCGCTGCCGCCGGCGACGCACAGCATCGGGCGGTCGGAGCCGTCCATGACGAACTTCCCGAGCGGGCCGCTGATGGTCAAGGGCTCGCCGACCCGTTCCTTCTCGAACAGCCAGCTCGAAAACAGCCCCCCCTCCATCAGACGAATGAAGAAAGTGTGCTCGCCGGGCTTCTCGACCTGCGGCGAACGGGCAAACGAATAAGCGCGCGGCTTGACCAGATGGTCGGGCTTGAGCGTTGCGTACTGCCCGGCTTTCGGCATGATTTCCTCGCTGCCGTCGTCACGCTTGACGGTCAGCGCGTAAGTGTCGTGAGTGAGCTCCTGGATGTTGGAAATGACCCCCTTGCTGATGACGACGTGCCGCCCGTGCAGGGTGCCGTCGGGCTTGGGAACGGCGCGTCCGAGATAGTTCTCAAGCGGGTCGCTGAAGTGAGCGAAGTTTTCCATGACTGAATCGGTCTCCGGGTGAATTTACGCCCGTTGCTCGAAAGCTTCGGGGTATTTGCTCTTGGCGAACTGCAGAATCTCCTCGTCGGTGGCCTTGACGTCCGCGTTGCGCGGGTCGGCCCGCCACTGCCGGATGTACCCGGCGTCGCCGCCGATCTGAGCCCACTTCTGCGGCGTCATCCGGGTGTGGTCTTGCACCTTCTCGGCTTCGACCAGCACCGAATAGAAAGTCGGGCTCATGCCGAAGTCGGTCAGCATCTCGGTGTTCAGCGCGTTGGCGTTGACGCCGCCCGGCGTCCTGCTGCCCTTGAACTGCTTCTGGGTCGCGCATACGCCGGACAACAGCCCTTCGATGATGACCGCGTAGCAGTAGGTCTCTCCGCGGTCGTTGAACAACCGCACCAAATCGCCCTCCTTGATGCCGCGCGCCTCGGCGTCCTCGACGCTCAACTCGACCGTCGGACGCGACATCATCGCCTGAAGACGCGGCACCGACTGGAACGAGTCGCCGATGAAATAGTGCGTGGCGCTGCTCAGCACCTGCAGCGGGAATTTCTTGCGCCGCTCGTAGTCTTCCTGTCCCTCGATTTCGGGGTTGTGCGTCGGCAGCGGGTCCTGGCCCTGCTCTTTCAGCGCCTCGCAGTAAATGTCGATCTTGCCGCTCGGCGTCGGCCAGCCGTTCTTCAGGTAGTTGCGCCGCTCGGCTTCGACGTGTCCGCGCGCCCAGCCGTTCTTCTCGAGCTGTTCGTAGGTGACGCCTTCCATCAGCGGGTTTTCCTCGCTGTCTATGATTTCCCGAACCATCTCTTCGTCGGTTTGGGTGAACGCGTTGTCGCCGGATTCGACGTAACCCATCTTCGCCGCGAGCTTCCTGAACAATTCGGTGTTGCGCACGCTCTCGCCGAGCGGCTCTATCACCGGCTTGTTCATGTTGAAGTAGTAGTGGCCGTACGCCGCGTGCAGGTCCATCCGTTCGAGCTGGGTGTCGGCCGGCAGCACCACGTCGGCGTAATTGCAGGTGTCGGTCCAGAAAGTCTCGTGAACCGCGACGAACAGGTCGTCTCGCATCAGGCCCTTGCGCACGTTGTTGGTGTTGGGCGCGCAGTTGGCGGGATCCGAGTTATAGACGAACAGGCTCTTGATCGGCGGGTCGAGCTTCTCCTCGTTCGCGCCGACGTCGTCGGCCAAAGCCCGCCCGATCTGCACCATGTTGACGATGCGCGACTCGCTGCGGTTGCCGAGGTCGGGGCGTTGCAGCTTGGCGAGCGGAAACTTGAGCCACATCTCTTCGAGCGTGCCGAAAGCGACGCCGCCGCACTTCTCGCGCCACGCGCCGGTGATGCACGGCAGCGTCAGGATGCTGCGGCACATCTGCCCCGCGTTCTGGTGGCGGTTGAGGCCGTAGTTGGCGCGGATGTAGGACTTCTTGGTCGAAGCGTACTCGAGCGCCAAGCGGGTGATCTCATCGGGCGAAAGACCGGTGATCTCGGCGACTTTCTCGACCGGGTACTCGGGCAGTTTCTTGTCGAGGAACTGCTCCCAGCCGTTGGTCTGTTCCTTCAGGAACTCAACGTCGTGCAGCCCCTTGTCAACGATGATCTTCATCATCCCGAGCGCCAGCGCGCCGTCGGTGCCGGGACGCGGCTGAATGTGCCAGTCGGCCATCATCGTCGTGCGCGTAATCCGGGGGTCGATGACAATGAGTTTCGCGCCGCGCGCCCGCGCTTTCTGCACGAACGGAATCGCGTGCACGCCGGTGCTGACGAAGTTCGTTCCCCACAGGATGATGACTTCGGCCTCGTCGCACGCCTCGTTGAGCGCGGGGCCGTTGGCGACGCCGTAAGTGTAGATGCCCGCCCACATCGCGGCGTAGATGCATATAGACTGCTCGAGGCGCGCCGCGTTCATCTTGTTCCAGAAGCGCTGGTCCATGCCCCAGTAGCCGAGCATCCCCAGCGTGCCCGAGTAGGAATAAGGCTGGACCGCCTCAGACCCGTATTCCTTGATGGTTTTCTTGAAGTTGTCGGTGACGGCGTCGAGCGCTTCGTCCCAGCTGATGCGTTCAAATTTCGCGCCGGGGCCTTTCGGCCCGACCCGCTTGTGCGGATAAAGCACGCGGTTGTCGTTATAGACCAGTTCCAGATAGTGGTTGACCTTGTTGCACAGATACCCTCTCGTGACCGGGTGGGTCGGGTCTCCTTGGATGCGGACGGCCTTGCCCGTCTTGTCGTCGCGCGTCACCAGTGTCGAGCAGGTGTCCGGGCAGTCATGCGGGCAAGGCATGTGGTGGACTGAGTACCCTTCGGCGACCTCGATTTTTGTGCTGAGTGTCATGGTTGTCTTCCCTCCGAAAAAGCCTTGTCGTCGGCTTATCTCTTCTAGTTGTATGGGAACCCTATAGGAAAACCGGCAATGCAGCTTCCTATCAAATTGACGCTTCAACGCCCGGCCAACGTCGCCGGCTCCACGCCCAGCGGCCCCGTTCCCGGAGGCCGCGCCGCGGCTTCGACGCCAAGCTAGGTTCCCGCAAGGCTCGCCGCAGCGATTTCAAGCAGACTAATCAGCATTATCAGGCTTGTCAACTTTCATGCTGGTAAATTCCTGCATGTATCCCCCGCGAAGATTGGCAAACCACCGGAAACATCCCCCGATAGGGGGTGCCCGGCCTCGGTGAAAGCCGCTTGTCTCAAGGGTTTCCCGCCCTGCAACCCGGCGTGGCGTGCCAGCTGAGTGTGCCAGCTTATATGGTAGGGTCTGTGTCGATTATGTGGTACGCGTTCATCTGCAAAGACCTGCCCGGCAGCCTTGAAAAGCGCAAGCAAACGCGGGAAGCGCACCTCGCCCGGCTGCGGGCGTTGCAACAAACCGGGCGGTTGCTGGTCGCGGGCCCTTTTCCGGCGGCCGACTGCCCCGACCCCGGGGACGCCGGCTTCACCGGCAGCCTGATCATCGCCGAATTCGACTCGCTGGACGACGCGCAGAGCTGGGCCGACGACGAGCCCTACTTGGCGGCGGGCGTGTACGGCGAGGTGCAGGTCAAGCCGTTCAATCCGCTGTTGCGCTGAAGCGAAAACCCCGCCGCGGAAAAAACCCTCGGCTCAAAACCTTCAGATCTGCGAGCCTTTGACGAGCTCCATGAACTCAGCGCGGGTGCGGTTGTCCTCGCGAAATGCGCCGAGCATGGTGCTGGTCACCGTCTTGCTGTTTTGCTTCTGCACCCCGCGCATCACCATGCAGTAATGCACCGCTTCGACCACGACGCCGACGCCGAGCGCACCGAGCACCCCCATCAAGCCTTGGGCTATCTGACCGG
>CAZKLI010000078.1:0-13606 GCA_964553575.1 uncultured Chromatiales bacterium | reverse complement strand
ATTTACGTGGTGACGGTCGTCGTCGGCGGCCTGTGGGAGGTGCTGTTCGCGGTCATCAGGAGGCACGAGGTCAACGAGGGGTTTTTGGTGACCTCGATTCTCTACACGTTGACGCTGCCGCCCGACCTGCCGCTGTGGATGGTCGCGCTCGGCATCAGCTTCGGCGTGGTCATCGGCAAGGAAGTGTTCGGCGGCACCGGCAAGAATTTCCTGAACCCGGCGTTGGTCGGACGCGCCTTTCTGTATTTTTCCTATCCTGCGTTCATGACGGGCGACGACGTGTGGATCGCGCTCGACGGCTACAGCCGCGCGACCCCGCTCGGCATCGCCGTCATCGAAGGCCTGCCCGGCGTGTTCGCCGCGGGCTACGACTGGTGGGACGCTTTCTGGGGCGTCCTGCCGGGTTCGCTCGGCGAGACCTCGACGCTCGCCTGCCTGCTCGGCGGCGCCTTTCTGGTCTATACGCGCATCGCCTCGTGGCGCATCATCGCCGGCGTGTTCCTCGGCATGGTCGCAACGTCGTCGTTGCTGAACTGGATCGGCAGCGACACCAATCCGATGTTCGCGATGCCGTGGCATTGGCACTTGGTCGTCGGCGGCTTCGCTTTCGGCATGGTGTTCATGGCGACCGAGCCGGTGTCGGCGGCGAACACCGAGGCCGGGCGCTGGTTGTTCGGCTTGCTGATCGGCTTCATGGTGGTGTTGATTCGGGTGCTCAACCCGGCTTTCCCCGAAGGCATGATGTTGGCGATCCTGTTCGGCAATATTTTCGCGCCGGTGATAGATTACGTCGTGGTCAAGGCGAACATCCGCCGCCGCGAACGGCGTTGCGCCGTGGAGGACCCGGGCGCGTGAACAACGATTCGATACAGAAGACGCTGATTGTCACGGTACTGCTGTGCCTTGCCTGCTCGATCGTGGTTTCGGCCACCGCGGTCGGCCTCAGGCCGGTGCAGGAGGCCAACCGCGAGCTCGACGTACGCGTCAACATCCTCGAGGTCGCGGGGCTTTACCGCCCGGACGTTCCGGTCGATCAGCTGTTTTCCGACGTTGAGAAGCGCGTGATCCGCTTCGACGACGGCGGCTTCGCCGACGTGGACCCGGCCAAGTTCGATATGCGCCGCGCCGCGCGCGACCCCGATCAGAGCAGGGCGCTTTCGTCCGACGAAGACACCGCGCAAATCAACCGCCGCTCTCACCTCGGCACCGTCTATCTCGTCAGGCGCGATGGCGTGCTCGACAAGGTCATCCTGCCGGTCAGCGGTTACGGCTTGTGGTCCACGCTGCACGGTTTTCTTGCGCTCGAGAAAGACGGTGACACCGTCTATGGCTTGCAGTTTTACGAACACCGCGAGACGCCCGGTCTCGGCGGCGAGATAGACAACCCCAAATGGCGGCGCCTGTGGCACGGCAAGCGGCTTGGCGAGGGCGTTAGCGACCCCGACCCGGCTCCCGACCCGACCTCCGCGGCGGGCTTGTTGTCGGCCGCGGCGCCGAAGCCTGACGGCGGCGCCGGCTACCCGCGCCTGGCGGTAATCAAGGGACGGGTCGCAGCCGACGACCCCGACGCGGCCTATAAGGTGGACGGGCTGACGGGCGCGACGCTGACGACCCGCGGCGTGAGTAATATGATTCATTTCTGGATGGGGCGGGAAGGCTACCGCCCGTTTCTGGAACGCGTCAGAAACCGTGAGATTTCATAGAGGCCCGAGATGGACGACAAGAGAAAAAGCGCCCTGATCGATCCGTTGATCGACAACAATCCGATTACGTTGCAGATACTCGGCATCTGTTCCGCACTTGCGGTGACGACCACGCTGAGCGCGTCGTTGATTATGTGCGTCGCGTTGACCTCGGTGCTGTCGCTGTCGAACGCCTCGATCAGCATGATTCGCCACCACGTCCCGACGAACATCCGCATCATCGTGCAGATGACGATCATCGCCTCGCTGGTGATCGTCGTGGATCAGATCCTGAAAGCCTACGTGTATGACATCAGCAAGGTCTTGTCGGTGTTCGTCGGCCTGATTATCACCAACTGCATCGTGCTCGGGCGCGCCGAAGCGTTTGCGATGCACAACCCGCCGGGCATCAGCTTCCTCGACGGCGTCGGCAACGGGCTCGGCTACAGCTTGGTGCTGCTGGTCGTCGGCACGGTTCGCGAGCTGTTCGGTTCGGGCAGCTTGTTCGGCTACACGATACTCACACCGACGACCGACGGCGGCTGGTATCAGGCGAACGGCCTTCTGCTGCTGCCGCCGAGCGCGTTCTTCATCATCGGCCTGATGATCTGGGTGATACGCGCGGCCAGGAAGGAGCAGGTCGAGGAGCCTGAATTCCGCATTCGCACCGCGGCGGAGAGGGCGTAGATGGAAGCGCATCTCAGCCTGCTGTTTCGCGCGGTGTTCGCCGAGAACATCGCGCTCGCGTTCTTTCTCGGGATGTGCACTTTCATTGCGATTTCCAAGAAGATGGAGAACGCCATCGGCTTGGGCATCGCGGTCGTCGTCGTGCAAACGCTGACCGTGCCGGTGAACAACCTGATTTACCAGTACCTGCTCAAGGACGGCGCGCTCGCGTGGGCCGGGTTGCCGGAAGTGAACCTGTCCTTTCTCGGGCTGCTGAGCTACATCGGGGTCATCGCGGCCATCGTGCAGATCCTCGAGATGCTGCTCGACCGCTTCTTCCCGATGCTGTACAACGCGCTCGGCATCTTCCTGCCGCTGATTACCGTCAACTGCGCGATTCTCGGCGGCTCGCTGTTCATGGTCGAGCGCGAGTACAACTTCGCCGAGAGCGTCACCTACGGTTTCGGCAGCGGTTTCGGCTGGGCACTGGCCATCGTCGCACTCGCCGGAGTGCGCGAGAAGCTCAAGTACAGCGACGTGCCCGACGGCCTGCAGGGGCTCGGCATCACTTTCATCGCCGTCGGTTTGATGTCGCTCGGCTTCATGGCGTTCTCCGGCGTGCAGCTGTAAATCACCCGGCAATGCTTGAAGTCGGTCTCGGCATCAGCTTCTTCACGCTGATCGTACTGGTGCTGGTCTTCGTGATCCTGGCCGCCCGTACGCGCTTGGTCTCGGTCGGCGACGTCAGCGTCAACATCAACGACGAGAAGGAATTCAAGGTGCCGGTCGGCTCGAAACTGCTGACCGCGCTCGCCAACAACGGCCTGTTCGTGTCGTCGGCCTGCGGCGGTAGCGGCACCTGCGGGCAGTGCCGGGTCAAGGTCTATTCGGGCGGCGGCGCGCTGTTGCCCACCGAGACCACTTTCATCACCAAGCCCCAGGCGCAGGAAGGCGACCGCCTGTCGTGCCAGGTCACGGTCAAGCACGACATCAAGATCGGTCTGCCGCCCGACGTCTTCGGCGCACGCAAATGGGAGTGCACGGTGCGCTCGAACGAGAACGTCGCGACCTTCATCAAGAACCTGGTGCTCGAGCTGCCGCCGGGGGAAGACGTCAATTTCCGCGCCGGCGGCTACGTTCAGATCGAGTGCATGCCGCACCACGTCAGGTTCAAGGACTTCGACGTGGAAGAGGAGTACCGTGACGTGTGGGACAAGTTCGACCTGTGGAGGTTCGAGTCGCACGTGAACGAGCCGGTATCGCGCGCGTATTCGATGGCGAACTACCCCGACGAGAAAGGCATCATCATGCTCAACGTGCGTATCGCAACGCCGCCGGTGCTCGACCTGCCGCCCGGCGCGATGTCGTCGTACGTCTTCAGCCTCAAGCCCGGCGACAAGGTCACGATTTCCGGCCCGTTCGGCGACTTCTTCGCGCGCGAGACCGAAAACGAGATGATTTTCATCGGCGGCGGCGCCGGCATGGCGCCGATGCGCTCGCATATATTCGACCAGCTCAAGCGTCTCCAAAGCAAACGCAAGATCAGCTTCTGGTACGGCGCGCGCAGCCTGCGCGAAACGTTCTTCGTCGAGGACTACGACCGGCTTGAGAAGGAACACGACAACTTCTGCTGGAAGGTCGCACTGTCCGACCCGCAGCCGGAAGACAACTGGAGCGGCTACACGGGGTTCATCCATCAGGTGCTGTACGACAATTACCTGAAGAATCACCCGGCGCCGGAAGACTGCGAATACTACGTCTGCGGGCCGCCGATGATGAACGAGGCGGTAATCAGGATGCTCACCGACCTCGGCGTCGAGGAGGAGCACATCCTGTTCGACGACTTCGGCGGCTGACGGCCGGCTTCCCGGGCACGTCCCGGATAAGATTCCGGGCGCTATATACGAAAGCCGACATGCAATGCACTATCAATTCGACGCTTCTTGTGCCGGCCGACGTCGCCGCGTCGAGCAGCCCCGTTCCCGGAGACCGGCGCCGCAACTTCAACGCCGCAAACGGATATGGATTCCGACTTCGTCGTAGCGATTTGCCTCACCTCGTCGCCCATCAGTGTCGAGTGTCAATCCCTTGCATATAAACCCTCAAGATTCCCGGTGCGTCCCATGAGCGCATTTTGCAAGGCGCCGACGCCCACCGTTGCGGACAAGACCTGTCGGCACGACCCGCGCGCGTTGTCTCGGCGATGCCTCCCCCCGTCGCCGCGGCGCGTGCCGCCCCCGATCTTAGCCTTGGCCCTTGTCTGTTGCCTTGTCGCAGGCGCCGGTTGCGACGCGCGGCGGGCGGCGACGTTCGGCGGCGAGACCATGGGCACGGTGTATTCGGTCACTATCGCCGACGCCGGCGACGAGGCCGACGTCGCGCGCTTGGCGCGTACGGTCAAGGCCGAACTCGACGCGGTCAACGCCCGCATGTCCACGTATCTCGAGGATTCCGAGCTCAGCCGTTTCAACCGTTCGCGCAGCACCGATTGGCAGCCCGCGTCAGCGCAGCTGGTCGCGGTGCTGAGCGAAGCCCTGCGCGTCAGCGCACTCAGCGACGGCGCTTTCGACGTCACCGTCGGGCCGGTCGTGAACCTGTGGGGTTTCGGCCCGGGCCCGGAGATTGCCGAGACACCGTCGCACGACGCGATCGAACACGCATTGTCGGTCGTCGGCTACCGCCATCTTGAAGTGCGCTCGTCGCCGCCGATGATTCGCAAACGCATACCGCAGCTGTACGTGGACTTGTCGGCAATCGCCAAGGGGTACGCGGTGGACCGGGTGGCGGCGGCGCTCACCGCCGAAGGGACGCGCGACTTCTTGATCGACGTCGGCGGGGAACTGTACGCCTCGGGCGTCAACGCCCGCGGCGAGCCGTGGCGCGTCGGCATCGAAGCGCCCGACGAGCAGACGCGTTCGGCGCTGCGTTCGATCCAAGTCAGCGACGCCGCGGTGGCAACTTCGGGCGACTACCGCATTTACGTCGAGATCGAAGGCCGGCGTTATTCTCATCAAATCAACCCCCGCACCGCGCGCCCGGTCACGCACCGCACCGCGCTCGTCAGCGTTGTCGCGTCCAGTGCAATGGAAGCCGACGCGCTGGCCACCGCGTTGCTGGTGCTCGGCAGCGAAGCCGGCCTCGAACTGGCACGCCGCCGTGACATCGCCGCGTACTTCGTGGACCGCGGGGCGGAGGGTTTTGCCGCGACGGCGAGTCCCGCCTTTGCGGCGCGTTTCGGGAACGGCGGCTGAACTCGAACCGCCGCTTCGCGGGTGAACGGGTCTCTTAGTCGGCTTCTATTCTTCCGCCCTTTGCACCTGCTTAAGCCGCTTGCGCGCGAAGTCGGCGTAATCGGGATTGATTTCAAAGCCGGTGTAACGCCGCGTCAGCTTCTTGGCGCAGGCCGCGGTTGTTCCGCTTCCGATGAACGGGTCCAAGACGACGTCGCCGGCGTTGCTGCCGTAGAGAATCAGCTTGTCAACCAGCGCCTCGGGCAGACGGGTCGGTGTCTTGACCTTGTTCGTCCAGTAGTCCCGCTTGATGAAGAACACGTCTTCGGGGTAATGGTCAATTTTGTTGAAGGTGTAGCTTTTCTTGTTCTTTGCGAGGAACAGGACGTGATAGTGGCTGGTGACGAACTTCTTTTTGGTGAAAACGCCGAACTGATATTTCCATATAAGGTGGTTGACGGTGTGAAGCCCCACTTCCTCGACCGCGTTGAGTACGTCCCTCAGGTTCGACCATCCCGAAATCAGAAACATCGAGCCGTCGCCCTTGAGGATCCGGTTGCATTCGGTAAGCCACGTCAGGGTGAATTCAAAATACTTCTCGCGTTCTATTTCGTTGTACCCTTGCAGCACGTTTGCGCTTTTCCTGTTGTATTGCCCGCCCGCTTTTTGGAACCCGATTGCGAACGGCGGGTCGGTCAGGACAAGGTCAACGCACCCGGCGGGCATCTTCTTCATGCCCTCGATGCAGTCGCAGTTGTGTATCTTGTCCAGCCAAGCGGACGAGAGGAGCGGCTTGAGAGACGTTCCGGCGAGCGGCTCGCCGCCCGCTTCTTCGGCGTCGGCGTCTCGCGTGAGCCTGTGGGCGGTCTGGCGCATGGTCGCGGGTCATGTTACTTGAAAATCCGGCGGCGTTGCTAGAATGAAATCACGCCGGGCCGTAATGAGCCACACCGAACTGGGGACACCGCGCGGCAATCCACGGGCGCGAGCCGAGCGCCATCCAACCCGGAGAACCGACCATGAACAGCAGCATTTCCACGATTTCAATTTTTAACCTCTCCCTGATGGCGATTCCGGTGGTCGCCGTCGCCGCGATTTATTACCGCTGGGCGATGGGCTACCGGACGATCCTGTACGCGTTCCTGCGCATGGTCGTGCAACTGATACTGATCGGCTACGTGCTGACCTATCTGTTCGAGTTCGACAACGTGCTGACGCTGACGCTGGTGGTCCTCGTGATGATCGGGGTTTCGAGCTGGATCTCGCTGTACCCCCTCAAGCGCAAGAGCGCCGAGCTGTACGCAAAGGTCGCGATTTCGATCGCAATCGGGGGAGGCACGACGCTCGCACTCACCACGCAGCTCGTGCTCGGACTGGCCCCGTGGTTTTCCGTGAAATACATGATCCCGCTTGCAGGCATGACTTTCTCCAACGCGATGAACACCGTCAGCCTCGCCGCCGAGCGTTTCGAATCCGAAGCACCCAGCAGCGAAAACTATGAGAAAACCCGCGTTGCCGCATTGCAGGCGGCGATGATTCCGACGGTCAACTCCCTGTTCGCCGTCGGTCTGGTTTCGCTGCCGGGCGTGATGACGGGGCAGATTCTCTCGGGAGTGTCGCCGCTGGTGGCCGTCAGGTACCAGATCATGATCATGTGCCTGGTGCTCGGCGCCGCGGGCATTTCGACCGCTATCTACCTTGCGTTGATGCGCCCGTCGCGGTCGCCCGCGTCGGGTTCGTCGGGCGATTAACGACGGTGGCGCTTCGTACGGTGGAAACGACGTTTCGGGCGGGTATAATCAGCGCGGTTTTGGTTTTCTCAAGAAGCCTTTTTTGCAGCGTCTCTCTTAAAGCATCACCGCTCACACCCGCGACAAAAGTCACGGTCTGCGGAGCACAACGACTGAACGAACATGAATCTTAAAATCATAGCGCTTTCCAATTACTACTACCGCGAAGTCACGCTGAACTGGGTAAAGCATATTGAGCGGCTGGGAATAGAGAACTACGAGATCGTTTGTACAGATGAGCTTTGCCACGAATACCTGAAAAAGAGAGGGATTAAAGTCGGTCTTTTTGAAATGCCGACGCTTCGGAAACGCGTTTCATTATCAAGGATAAGACGCGGGCTGCGCCAGGTTGTAAAGCAGACGTTTTTATCGTATGTCCGGAGGGGGAGGAACGGTTGGACAGGAAAGAGTGACGCCAAAGGCAATAAACACAGTATGATTTGGAAGCTTATGGCCGCGAGAAATTTTCTGCGCAACGGCTACGACACGTTGCTGTCCGACACCGATGCGTTGTGGTTAAAAGATCCGATTCAGGATCTGTTCTATAGCCACTCCAATGACGTCATTGCGTCAACGGTGTGGGCGAGTAATGCATTCCCTCCAAAGTTCAGAGAAAAATACGGATATACTCTCTGTATGGGATGGATAGGGTTCAAAAGCAACCTCAAGGTCATCTCTTATCTTGACCGGGTTCTTTTCGAAGTGGAAAAACAAAACGAAGGAAGTGACCAAAGGGCTTTCAACCATTTCTTGATGGGCAGGAACCCAAGCATACGAAAATCTGATTTGGGCGACGTTTTTACTGCTGACGACGTTAGAATTTTGGCTTTGAGACAGGAACTGGTCAAGAGAGGGAAGTATGTTCAGGGAACGTACGTTTGGCATCCGAACAGCGGCAAGAATCCAGAAGCCAAAAAGCGCGTTTTAGGAGACCAGTGGCTACTGTGACTCGTACGAAATCCATCTCTCTCCGCCCCTCGGCCATGGATAGACTACAGACTGCCTGAATTCCTGATTTGGTCTATGCGACATCTGTTGCCCCCCCCGCATCGGATTCGCCGAACGATTAACGACGGCGACTCTTCGGACGACGGAAACGACGTTTCGGGCCGGTATAAACAAGCGCGGTTTCGGTTTTCTCAAGAAGTCTTTCGTTTTGCAACATATCTCTTAAGGCACCACCGCCCGCACCTGTGACGGAAGTCACGGTCTGCGGAGCACAGCGACTGAACGAACATGCGCCTTAAAATCATAGCGTTTTCCAATTACTACTACCGGGAAGTCGCGCTGAACTGGGTAAAGCATATTGAGCGGCTGGGGATAGAAAATTACGAGATTATCTGCACGGACAGAGCGTGCTGCCGGTATTTAAGAAAGAGCGGGGTGAAAGCGAGATTGGAGCAGCGTGCTTTTCGCTGGCATTATTTTAAGCACTACGGAAGACAGGAAGCGGGTCTTCACTTCAAGATCCTCACCCGCAATCTCCTTAGTCGGAAGCATAGCGAAAGAACGGATCCAACTTTTGGTGGAAAAGAGAGATGGCCGACGCTTTGGAGGCTCGCATATATTAAAGGCCTTTTGGAAAAAGGAAACGACGTAATCGTCTCAGACGTTGACACGATATGGTTGAAAAACCCCGTCGAGGATTTATTCGCCGGCAACTCCGAAGATATTGTTGCACATAGAGCGTTTGGTTATCCCCCCAAGTTCAAACAAAAATACGGGTACGTGCCCTGCATGGGGTGGGTAGGATTCAGAAGCAATCCCCAAGTCATCGATTTTCTTGGCCGGGTTCTTCTCGAAGGGGAAAAACAAAAGGCAAAAAGCGACCAGCGTAGTTTCAACTGTTTCCTGATGAGCAGAAACCCAGACGTGCGAAAATCTGATTTAGGTGACGTTTTCATTGCTGACGACGTTAGAATTTTGGTTTTGAGGAAAGAGCTGATCAGGAGACGGGAGCCTACTTCCGCGGAAACGTACGTCTGGCATCCTTACGTCGATAGTCAAGATCCCGAAGCCAAGAAACAGGCTTTAGGTGACAGGTGGTTGGTGTAGCGCTTCGGCGGTGAGCAATTTCAGCGGCGGCGCGTTTCGTTCTTCCGCGTCGTTCTTGGCTTATGTAACCGCCGCGCCCGGGTGTAAACTTCCTCTTGCGACGTTTTACGGCCGACCCCATGCAGCAACCGCCGCCTCGCAAGATTATCCACATTGACATGGACGCGTTCTATGCTGCGATTGAGCAGCGTGACCGTCCCGAGCTTAGGGGCAAGCCGCTGGTGGTCGGCGGCTCCCCTCACGAGCGCGGCGTGGTCGCGACGTGCAGTTATGAAGCGCGCAAGTACGGCATCCATTCGGCGATGCCGTCTGCGCAGGCGTTGAAGCGCTGCCCCGACGTCATCTTCATCAAGCCGCGCTTCGACGTCTATCGTGAGGTTTCCCGGCAGATTCTCGACGTGTTCAGCGGCTACACCGACTTGGTCGAGCCGTTGTCGCTCGACGAAGCGTACCTCGACGTCACCGCCGCCGGCGGTTCAGCGACCCGTATCGCGCGCGCCGTCAAGGACGACATTCACCGCGTCACCGCCTTGACCGCGTCGGCCGGCGTCTCTTACAACAAATTTCTGGCGAAGATCGCTTCGGACGTGGACAAGCCCGACGGCTTGTTCGTGATTACGCCACAAGAGGGCGAACGCTTTGTCGAGAGTCTGCCGGTGCGCAAGCTTCACGGTGTCGGCAGGGTGACCGAGGAAAGGATGAAGAGACTCGGCATCAAGACCGGCGCCGACCTGAAACGCCATTCGCTCGATGAGCTAGTCCGCACGTTCGGCAAGGTCGGCAGGTATTACTACTACGCCGCGCGCGGCGTGGACGACCGCCCGGTCGAGCCCGACCGGGTGCGCAAGTCGGTGGGTTCGGAGACGACGTTCGTCGAAGACCTGCACGATCCCGAGGACGTGTTCAGGCACTTGGGGGAACGTGCGAACAGAGTCTTTGAAATCCTCGTCGGGAAAGAGCTGAGCGGGCGCACGATTACGGTCAAGGTCAAGTTCGCCGACTTCACGCTGGTCACGCGCAGCCGCACGCTCGACCACGCGTTGACCGACCGCCGCGAGATGTTGTCGCTGCTGCCCGAGCTGGTCGAGAAGAGCGGCGCGACCAAGCGCCCGGTTCGCCTGCTCGGCGTCGCGGTGTCCAACCTGTGCCCGTTCGTGCATCAGCAGATTGATTTGTTGTGACGGCTCGCGCCGGGCGGCCGTAGTCGAAGACCTCGTTGTGGTTTCTGCGGCTGAAGGCGGTTTATTCAGGCAGGCATCTGCTAGGTGAGCAGCACACATACATTGTCTATGAGCGTAAATCGGAAATTACATCTTGAATGTATTTTTGAAGCCACGGTTTTGGTGACACGTGCGATTCAAGAATCTCTGCCAATTCTCGTTCACCCCAAGACTCCGCTGCTTGCACTGCGGCATCCTGTACCTCCAGATCGTTTATTGATAGCGCGTCACGTATAAGATTAGTGCGCCACGTAATCGTGCCCGGAGGTGGTTCCTGTCTCCCTAAGCACCGAAGAGTGCTTGCGGCAAAGCAGGGATATTCTGCGTCTAAGGAAAAATCTTTCAGCCAATCAAGGACAAATCGCCCCTCTGTAGATTTCAGTTGTTCCGCAATAATGTCTTCGGCAGGATGTGTCATTCCATCTTCTACAGGCTCGTGTTCAAAAGCTGAAAGCAGCCGATTTCTGAATTTTTTTTGCTGTGACACGGCAATTTTAGAAAGATTTTTTTGTCAGGTTTATGAATTTCAGTTAGAAGTTGATGTTGATTGGTATTGCACTTGGATTTTACCCCGGGTTTGTTAATGCAAAGTACTTGCCGTTCGTCTCGGAAGCGACGAGCTTGGCAAGCAGGTGGATAACGAACTTAACGGGTATGACTCGGATTTGACGACCCGCGCCGAGCGGCACTTACCCAGCAAGCTTCAACGTCAGCGGTTCCGGGCCGTATAGCTTGACGTTCTGCTCTTCTTCCAGAGGCACGACCTCTCCGCACACGTCGGCGCAAACCGGCAGTTCCCTTCCCCCGCGGTCCACCAACACCGCGAGCGTCACCGACGCCGGGCGGCCGTAGTCGAAGATCTCGTTCAGGGCGGCGCGCACCGTCCTGCCGGTGTGCAGCACGTCGTCCACCAGAATCACGTGGCGGTCGTCTATCGGCGCGCGTATGTCGGAAGGCTCGACTTGCGGATGCAGGCCGATGCGGCTGAAGTCGTCGCGATAGAAGTTGATGTTCAACGTGCCCGGCGGAACGTCTAGCCCCAGCGCCGCGTGCAGCCTGTCGGCGATCCACACGCCGCCGGTGCGGATGCCGATCATGACCGGCGAGTCCATGCGTCCGCGCGCGGTCAGGAAATCCCGCAGCTTCACAGTCAGCGACTCGAGTATCGGTTCGACTTCAAGTTGCCTGGTCACGTCTTTCAGCTTGCCTGTTCCCGGTTCGGCGCTTGCGCCAGCCACGATTGCAGCATCACCGCGGCGGCGGTCATGTCCACCTCGTCCTTGCGCACTTTCGTCGTGCGTCCGGCTTGGCGCTGCTCTTTCAGCATGTACCGTGCCTCGGTCGAAGTGTACGCCTCGTCGGCAAGAGCAACCGGCAGGTCGAACTGCGCTTGCAACGTTCGGCGGAAGCCGGACAGCTGCTTTTTCAGCCGGGCCGCCGACGGTGAATCCGCGGCGTGGCCGACGAAAGGGGTGCCGACCACGAACGTCGTCGGTTGCCAAGCCTCAACCAGCGCCGCGATTTTATCCCAATCGGGTTGTCCGTTCTTCACGTGCAGCGTGGTCACCGCCTCGGCGCGGCGGCTGTCGAAACCGCCGACCGCAATCCCGATGCGGGCGGTGCCGAAATCGAAACCCATCACGACGCTCATGCCGTCACGACCGTCAATTTCGCAGCGCCGCGAAGCGTTCGGTGATCGCGTCCATGACTTGCATCGCGACGTCAACGTTGCGCTCCGCGCTGATTTCACGCAGACAGGTCGGGCTTGAGACGTTGATTTCGGTGAGGAGGCCGCCGATGACGTCAAGGCCGACGAACAGCAGCCCCAAGTCGGACAGCGCCGGTGCGACGCGCGCGCAGATCTCCCGGTCGCGGTCGTCGAGCTCGCTGACCACGCCGCGTCCGCCGGCGGCGAGGTTGGCGCGCAGCCGCCCCGGCGGCGGGACGCGCGTGAGCGCGAACGGCACGGGTTCGCCGTCAATCAGCAGGATGCGCTTGTCGCCTTTCTCGTAGCCCTTTATCAAGGCTTGAGTCATCACCGAGCGCCGTCCGCCGCGCGTCATCTCCTCGACGATGACCTCGACGTTCTGGTCGTCCCCGCGCAAGCGGAACACCGCCGCGCCGCCCATGTCGTCGAGCGGCTTGACCACCGTGTCGCCGTGCTCTTCGACGAAGCGCACGATGCGCCGCCGGTCGCGCGTGACCAACGTCGCCGGTGCGAGGTCGGCGAACCGTTGCGCGAACATCTTCTCGTTGGCGAGGCGGATCGCTTGCGGGTTGTTGACGACGAGCGTGCCGTCTCGCGTCGCGTGCTCGAGCAGGCAGCAGGTGTACAGGAACTCGAGATCGAGCGGCGGATCCTTGCGCATCAGTATCACGTCGAGCTCGGCGAGCGCCACGTCGCGCGCGTCTTCAAGGCGAAACCAGGATCGGGTGTCGAGGCTGACGCTGAGTTCGCGTCCCCGCCCGCGCGCCTCGCCGTCGCGCAGGTAGAGGTCGTCCTGCTCGAAATAAGTCAGCCTCCAGCCCTTGCGTTGTGCGGCTTCGAGCAGTCCGAGCGTGGTGTCTTTCTCCGGGTGGATTTCCGCAATCGGGTCCATCACCACCCCCAGCGTTTGCGGCACGGCGTCAGCCACGGCGAAACAGCTTGTCGGCGAAAGCGTTCATGCGTCGTATTGTATGGGCTAATCGCGTCTTTGACACAGCGCCGTCCCAAGTGCGCCGCCGTTCGCCGCCGCGAGATGTCATGTCCGGCGGTTCGACCTTTGGGAACGGGACTGCCGGACGCGAAGCCTCACGTCGTTGGACGGGCGCTGAAGCGTCGAACGAATACGGACGCCCCTCCTTCTTAGACGTGCGGCAGACTTGAGCCAGACTCGCGGCAGGCTTGCCTCTGTCGGCTTCTTCTGATTCACCCGCCGACGCTGAGCGACGGTTGCCCGCGCCGCCGACGGAACATGCAC